>DATKUQ010000052.1:0-2669 GCA_035530495.1 Burkholderiales bacterium | reverse complement strand
TCCACGTGGGTTTGGGGTACAGGTATTGGTTCAGGTTACCAGTGGTCACAGAAACAACCCTAGCCATTCCTCTGGCTATTTCAACGACCTTCGGCCCAAGCACGGCAAGGTTATCGACTGAATCCTGATATTCTCCATATTCCAGTCCTATCCCATAAGGCGGGTCAGTAATCACCGCGTCCACCTTCGGCAGCGTCGGCAGGATTTCGAGGCAGTCGCCCAGGTACAGCGTTGCGTCGCCTATCGTTTCGATCCTCACGCCGAATCCCTCGCAAACAATATCCGCAGATCATGCACCGCGTTGCCCAGCGTCTGCGGCGTATACCGCAGGACGATGAATCCGAGCATTGCTGCGGCGTTAAGTTTTTCCATGTCCGCGATGAATCCGGCACCGCGCGTATGCCGTCCCTGGGTCCACACGCCGCCGTCAACCTCGATGATGACGCGCGGATTCGTGGCCGGCCAGGCGAAGTCGGCGCGCCATTTCCTCATCGCGTGGAACTTGTATTCCGGGATCGGTTCGGGCAGTCCCTCAGCGCGGCAGATATGCACCAGCGCGTAGAGCGGGCGTGGCGGCGGGCTAGAGGTGATCGCGGCCGGCTGGACGATCGGCACGTTGAATGAGACGTTGCCGGCGGTCTGCCAGCGGTCTTTCGCGGAGTCGGCCATCTGCTGATACGCGTGGGATTCCTTGCGGGCTTCCTGAGCCGCGAATCGGCCCGCGAAGTAAGCGCGGTCGCTCATGGGTAGAGCCGACGTATTTGCGTGCGCCACCAATCACGCAACGAATAGCGGCGCCGCTTGAGCGTGATCGCGCCGGTCACTAACCTCGCGTCGGATAGTTGCTTGGTCAGGAGATTTACCTCGCCCTGCAATCGGCTGATGGTCGTCTTCTGTCGGCGATTCTGCGCGAGCAATCGAGCGACTTCAGATTTCGATTCGACGGCCATGCGTCATTCGCTCGCGTGGCTGATTTGCGGAACTGCCTCGGGGCGGTCGGCGCGCAGTCGTCCGCGCGTCTGTATCTGGATGAGCGCCTGACGGCCGATTGGGATGCCGCGCGTTCGCCAGACGCTTACCGCAGGGCTGGATACGCCGAGCGCCGCGGCCGCCTTGGTAGCGTTTCCGTAATACTGGATCAGGTCTGCGTGTGTCATGTCGAAAGTATGGCAGAATGTTTTAAGGAATGCAAACTACCGTTTGTCGGCTGGATTAACTTGGGTAAAGATAGGTGTTGACAAGATTAAACATAAGCATTATTTTCTGGTCATGCGCTGCCACACCAGGCGCCAAACGGGAGATAGACAAATGAGCAACGCTACGAAGCAGATGGTCCTGGGATGGCTGGCGATGCATAACGGCGACGTTTCTACCCTTGCGCGGTGGATGAGTCAGTCGGTCAGGATCGGCGGCGTGAAGGTCTGCCGCCAGATGATCATTGAAGTGCAAAAGTAGGAGGCACCCAATGAAATTCATGCACATTCTGAACGCCGCATTATGGGCCGCAAATGCGGCCGTGTGGTTCGGCTACGCGCACGTGCCGATGATGGCGGCGGCGTCGCTGGTCGCAGTGGTCGGATCGCTGATGCTGGTGCTGGCGCGGATGGAATCATGAGCGCGCCTGTCGTCCTCGACACCCACGGCAATCCCTGCCGCCCGTACAGCGGCCCGCCTGTTGCCCCAGTTGTCAGCGTCGAATGCTGGCTGTGCAGCGGCACCGGCTGGCGGGAGGATGGCATGGCATCGCCGCTGTCCATCGTCGGGCACGGCCATCGCTGCGCGGTCTGCGCGGGCACCGGGTACATCGTCCGCGAGGTAGCGCCATGAACCGCGACGCGTACACATGGGGCGAGCGGCTGATCGTCGTCGTCTGCCTGATCGCCATCGTCCTGTACGCCACCGGGGTCATCCGATGAGCGGCTACCGCGTGACGTCGTTCAAACTCGACGGCGCGCCGTACATCGTGACGACGATCTATGTCGGCGCCCAGGAAATCCACTCGCAGCTGGGGCCGATGACGGACGCCGACATCAAGGAGCGCGTCGCAGCGTACCTGGCGCCGCCCGAGCCGCCGCGCCCGTTCGTCCTGCGCGACAAGGGGAGGGCCGGACGGCCGCGAGGCAAGGGCGCGTCGCCGGCGTGGTCGGTTTCTTTGCCAGCAAAACGGAAGGACAACGAATGAACCGCGCCCCGATTCTTGATCCGAACTGGTTGTACATTCCCGCCGCAGCGCATGGCGACGCGGAAGCATTCCGGCAGCGGCAGCGCGACCGTATCGCGGCGGCGCAGTTGAGCCAGCCGACTAACGTCAAACCACTCACTCCACGAAAGGCCAGCAAATCATGAACACCCGTCTCTATCGCGTCACGCAAGAAAACACCGGCGATCAGCACCTCGTCGAAGCCACCAGCGCTTCGCAGGCGTTGCGCCACGTTACCACCGGGATGTTCACGGTGGCAGTCGCCAGCACGAAGGAAGTCGCCGGCATGATGGCGAACGGCGTCAAGGTCGAAACGGCGAAGGGGGCGGAATGAATCAGATCAAGAGCATCAAACTCGAACGCCAAACTTATGGCGTGGACAAAGACAAATTGACCGGCAGCATCGAGATCACCAATCAATACGGCGAGATCAAGATTATGGTTGATCCCGAAAAGGCTGGCGAGATCA
>DATKUQ010000051.1:0-10949 GCA_035530495.1 Burkholderiales bacterium | reverse complement strand
CTTTAAGCGCTTAGGGCGAGAGCCGGCTCGGGGAGAGAAACCCCGCAAGCCTTCGGCGCGTCGCCTGCCCCTTTGCCCTTACTTGAGTGCGGCAAAAACGCGGTCGCGTATCTGTTCTACCGCGCCGGTTCCTGAAACCTTGCAGTGCCGGGGCGCGTTCGGATCGCCTGTGGCCTGCCAGTTCGAATAGTATTCGATCAGCGGCTGCGTCTGTTCGTGATATACGCGCAGGCGTTCCTTGACCGTTTGCGGCTGGTCATCCTGGCGCAGGATCAGGGGCTCGCCGGTCAGGTCGTCTTTGTCTGCGACCTTGGGCGGGTTGAATTTGACGTGATAGGTGCGTCCCGAGGCGGGGTGCACCCGCCTGCCGCTCATGCGCTCGACGATTTCTTCATCGGGCACAGCGATCTCGATCACATAGTCGATGCGCAGACCGGCGTTTTTCATTGCTTCCGCTTGCGCCAAGGTGCGCGGAAAGCCGTCGAACAGAAAGCCGCCGGCACAGTCGGCTTGCTGGATGCGGCTTTCCACCAGGCCGATGATGACATCGTCCGGAACCAGTTGACCCGCATCCATGAGCTTCTTCGCTTTTATGCCGAGCTCGGTGCCTGCCTTGATGGCCGCGCGCAGCATGTCGCCGGTGGAGATCTGCGGGACGCCGTATTTCTTGGTGATGAAACTCGCCTGCGTCCCTTTGCCTGCGCCGGGCGGGCCCAACAGTATGAATCGCATCCTAAGCTCCTTTTAATCCTGGAAATCTGTTGGATCCCGGTATTGCACTAGGTGGAACGGGCGCGCGCGGCGAAGTTCCTGCGCACGCGCTCCAGGTCTTCTGCGGTATCCACCCCTGCTTCGGGCTTATGCTCGGTCACCGCAACGGCGATGCGGTGACCATGCCAAAGCGCACGCAGCTGTTCCAGCGCTTCGAAGCGTTCGATCGCTGCCGGCTCCAGCCGGCTGTAAAGTCGCAGGAACCTGGCGCGGTAGGCATAGATGCCGATATGGCGGTAGCTTGGCAGCCCGGCCGGAAGCGCACTTTGATTTAACGCAAAACTATCTCGTGGATAGGGAATCGGTGCGCGGCTGAAATACAGTGCGTGGCCGGAACGATCGAGCACCACCTTCACCACGTTGGAATTTAGCAGCGATGCGGCATCCGTAATCGGATGGCAGGCGGTAGCGATGCTCGCCTCGCCGTCTTCAGCCAGCGATCGCGCCACCTCGCGAATCAGTTCCGGGGCGATGAGCGGCTCGTCTCCCTGCACGTTGACTACGATCTCGTCCTCGGCGAAACCCAGTTGCTGCGCCGCCTCGGCAATGCGGTCGGTGCCGGTGGCGTGATCGGCGCGCGTCATCAGCGCCTGGTGGCCGTAGCGCAGCACCATGTCGTATACCAGCTGGTGGTCGGTCGCCACCCACACCGCCTTGGCGCCGCTTTCCTGGGCGCGCTCGGCAACATGTACCACCATGGGTTTGCCGGCGATCTCGGCCAGCGGCTTGGCGTGCAGGCGGCTGGAGGCGTAGCGCGCGGGAATCACTACCTGGAAGGCGCTGGTTCGACTCATGGTCAGGGCACGGGAAAGAAACAGGGCCGATAAAATCGCCATTTTAGCTGACTGGGCCGTCTAGGGGCCGAAATCCACGGCCGATAGGCAAGCGGGCGCGGCTCGACAGGCCTATAATGACGCCTTCGTTCCATCATGGCGCCCCCGCCTGACAGGGCCGCCCTATCTGGTCATACGTGGACATATCAACGAACTTATCCAGCGTCAACGCAGCTTTGCCCTCGCACCGCGATCTGCAGGGTTTATGACCGTCGCCTCCTTTTCAGATCTTGGCCTGCTGCCGGAGTTGCTACAGGCAGTCACCGACAAGGGTTACACCGAGCCTTCCCCGATTCAAGCGCAAGCCATACCGGTGATCCTGCGGGGACTCGACGTCATGGGCGGCGCGCAGACCGGCACCGGCAAGACCGCAGGCTTTACCCTGCCGCTGTTGCAGCGGCTGGCGCCGCTCGCCAATACCAGCGCCTCGCCCGCGCGCCATCCGGTGCGCGCGCTGATTCTTACCCCGACGCGTGAGCTCGCCGCGCAAGTCGCCGAGAGCGTGCGCGACTACGGCAAGCATCTCGGGCTGCGCCCTGGCGTGGTGTTCGGCGGTGTCGATATCGTGCCGCAGATCCAGATGCTGCGTGCCGGCGTCGAGATTCTGGTGGCGACACCGGGACGATTGCTGGACCACGTGCAGCAAAAGACGGTGATGCTGGGCCAGGTCGAAATCCTGGTGCTGGACGAGGCCGACCGCATGCTCGACATGGGGTTCATGCCGGATATCCGCCGCATCCTCGCGCTTTTGCCGGCCAAGCGGCAGAGCTTGCTGTTTTCAGCCACGTTCTCCGACGAAATCAAGCGGCTCGCTGACACTATGTTGAAGCAGCCGGTGCTGATCGAAGTGGCCCGGCCCAACGCCATGACCGAACTGGTGAGCCACGAGGTGCATCCGGTCAGGCGCGAGAGAAAGCGCGATCTGCTCGCCCACCTGTTGCGCACACAGAATCTGTCGCAGGTGCTGGTGTTCGGCGGCACGCGTCTAGGCGTGAACCGCCTCGCCTATCAGCTGCAGAAAGACGGCATCCATGCGGCCGCGATCCACGGCGACAAATCGCAGGTGGAGCGGATTCAGGCGCTGGCCGATTTCAAGTCCGGCAAGGCGCCGGTACTGGTGGCGACCGACGTGGCGGCGCGCGGCCTGGATATCCAGGAGTTGCCTGCGGTGATCAATTTCGAACTCCCCGGTGCGCCGGAAGATTATGTGCACCGCATCGGCCGCACCGGCCGTGCCGGTTCGACCGGCCGTGCCATTTCCCTGGTGTGCGCCGACGAGCACGAGAAACTGGCGGCTATCGAGAAATTCATCAGGCAGCGCATCCCGCAGACCATCGTTCCTGGCTTTGAGCCGGACGCTTCCGGCGTGTCGGCGCTGATGCATACCGAGCGCGAGCGCCCGGAGCGTCGCCCCGATCGCGGCAGCAGCCTGACGCGCGGCGGGCGTTCGCACGGCCCGAAAACGCCGGCGCAGCCGGTGGACAGCATTTTCTCCGCTCCCTACGTCCCCAGCAACAACGCTCCGGCCGCGGCCGAGCCGCAGCGGACGGCGCCGAAGCAGCCGGGACGCCAGGTGGCGGCGCTGCTGGGCGGGCTGCGCAAGTCCGGCTAAAAGCTGTGTTCCGGGCCTGGAAAGGACCCGTCCTTCACCGCGCGCACGTAGCGCTCCACGGCCTGCTGGATGCTCGCGGCGCCGTCCATGAAATTCCTCACGAACTTTGCCTTCCTGCCCGGGAACACGCCGAGCAGGTCGTATAAGACCAGCACCTGGCCGGAGCAGTCGCGGCCTGCGCCTATGCCTATGGTCGGGATCGACAGGCTGGCCGTGACCTCGGCGGCGAGCTTGGCCGGGATCGCTTCGAGCACGATCAGTCCGGCGCCCGCGCGCTCGAGGGCAAGCGCATCCTCGATTAGCTGCCTGGCCGCGTCCGCGGTCTTGCCCTGCACGCGGAAACCGCCCAGCTGGTGTACCGACTGCGGTGTAAGGCCGAGATGGCCGCACACCGGGACGCCGCGTTTCACCAGGAATTCGGTGGTTTGCGCAAAGGTCGCCCCGCCTTCGAGCTTGACCATGTGCGCACCGGCCGCCATCAGTTGTGCGGCGCTGCGAAACGCCTGCTGGTCATTCTCCTGATAGCTGCCGAAGGACAGGTCGCCGATCAGGAACGCGCGCTTTGCGCCGCGTGCGACGCAACTTACGTGGTAGATCATGTCATCCAGCTTGACCGGCAGCGTGGTATCGCGCCCCTGCAGCACGTTGCCCAGGGAGTCGCCCACCAGAATGCTTTCGACGCCGGCGTTCTCCAGCAGCGCGGCGAAGCTCGCATCGTAGCCGGTGAGCATGGCAATTTTGCTGCCGTCGTCGCGCAGTTTTTGCAGATCGGTGAGGGTAACGGGCTTGTCGTTCATTGCGGGATGTCCGGAAAGATGATGGTCTATAGCTTATTACAAAACGAGGCGATGCATTTCCTCGAGTAATGACGCTATTCTACCGCCCGCGGCTCACCCGCTCTAAAATACGCGCTCAAAGTTAAGGACCCACCATGAATCTGGACCGAGTCAGCTCAGGCCGCGACGTGCCCAACGACGTCAACGTGATCATCGAAATTCCGATGAACGCCGATCCGATCAAATACGAGGTCGACAAGGCAACCGGTGCGGTATTCGTCGATCGCTTCATGGCCACGGCGATGCATTACCCCTGCAACTACGGTTATATCCCGCACACCATTTCGGACGACGGCGATCCGGTGGACGTGCTGGTGTTGAGCCCGGTTCCCATCATCACCGGAGTGGTGGTGCGTTGCAGGCCGATAGGCATGCTCAATATGGAGGATGAGGCGGGCGCCGATGCCAAGCTGCTGGCAGTGCCGGTGGACAAGCTTTCCAGCCTCTACCGCGCGATCAAGTCGCCGCGCGATCTGCCGGAATTGGCGACCGCCCAGATTTCGCATTTCTTCCAGCACTACAAGGATCTCGAACCGGGCAAATGGGTCAAGGTAGAGGGCTGGGTCGGAGCCGAAGAGGCGAAGAAGGAAATTCTGGCCGGCGTCGAGCGCTACAAGAAAGCGAAGAAGAAACCGAAATTCTAAGTTTCGGGAAGAGCTTTGCCCTTGTAAGGCGAATGCTCGTTCAACTCGTCGACATAATTCTCGATCCCCCGGTGTTCGCGCTCTAGGAAACGCTCCACCGCATCGGAGAACTCGGGGTGCGCGAGCCAGTGGGCCGACAGCGTTTTCACCGGCAGGAAGCCGCGCGCGAGCTTGTGCTCGCCTTGGGCGCCGCCCTCGAACAGCTTGATCTTATCCTCGATGCAGAATTCCAGCGCCTGGTAATAGCAGGTTTCGAAATGCAGGCAGGGCAGGTATTGCAGCGCGCCCCAGTAACGGCCATACAGGGCTTCCTTCGAGTACAGATTGAGCGCGCTCGCGATCGGCTTGCCCTCCAGTTCGGCCACGATCAGCAGTACGTGCTGCGGCATGGTCTGTCCCAGCCGCTGGAAGAATTCCAGAGTGAGATAGGGCGTGGAGTGGTGTTCGCGGTAGGTGCGATTGTAGCAGCGCGTGAAGAATGCCCAGTCGCTGTCCCGGATTTCATCGCCGCGCAGCCGCCGGAAGGTCGCGCCGGCATCGCGCACCTTGCGCCGCTCCTGGCGGATCTTTTTGCGCTTGGCGTGCGACAGCTGCGCGAGGAAGTCCTCGAACGAGCCGTAACCCTGATTGTTCCAATGAAACTGCACGCCCGAGCGCAGCATCATGCCGGCCTCCTGCATCAGCAGTGCTTCCTGCGGCTGGGGAAACAGCACGTGCAGCGACGAGACATTCTGCGCGAGGGCCAGCGCCGCGCGCAGCAGTGCGGCGCGTTCGGCGTCGGTCGCGGCGAGCAGGCGCGGCCCGGAGACCGGCGAGAACGGGATGGCGGCGAGCAGCTTCGGGTAGTACTCGAGGCCATGACGTCGATAGGCGTCGGCCCAGGCCCAGTCGAACACGTATTCGCCGTAGGAATGCGACTTGAGATAAAGCGGCATCGCTGCCCTGAGGCGTGGGATGGCGGACGCGTTCGCCGGCGGGCTTTGATCCCACAAGGTCAGGAATTGCGGCAGCCAGCCGCTGGCAGCGGCGGCGCAGCCGGTCTGATGCAAGGCGTGGAAGAATTGGTGCGACAGCATCGGGTTGCCGCCCGCGAGGCGGTTCCAATCCGCGGCAGCGATGCCGGACAGATCATCGAGCACACGCAGATCGAAATCGGGCATTTGGGCGGGTCCTGGGGCTGAGCTGACAGGGGGCAAAAAGGGATGTTGCGTGGGCGAGCGGGCGCGCCGGTGATCGTTGACGACGCCGATTATTGGCGAAGGGTAGTCGCACTGCAAGCGTTATAATCCGCCGATGAGCAACACGGTCAAAATCGCCGTCGCGCAGATCAACTGCTTACTCGGCGATCTTGCGGGAAACGCCGCCAAGATTCTCGATTGCGCGGCGCGCGCCAAAGCCGCCGGCGCACATATTCTGCTTGCCCCCGAGCTGTCGATTTGCGGTTATCCGCCAGAGGACCTGCTGCTGCGCGACGGATTCTTCCGCGATTGCGCGGCCGCCGTGGACAAACTCGCCCTTGCGGTGCAAGGAATCACGGTCGTCGTCGGCCATCCGCAACTGACCGGCGGCCGGCGCTACAACGCAGCATCGGTGCTGCGCGAGGGCAAGGTCAGGGCGACCTATCGCAAGCGCAATCTGCCCAATTACACCGTGTTCGACGAGGAGCGCTATTTCGAGCCCGGCGGCGAGCCGGTGGTGTTCGAGCTCAACGGCGTGCGCTTAGGGCTAAACATCTGCGAGGACCTCTGGGGCGAGCAGGGGCCGGTGGAAGCGGGTGCCAGTGCCGAGCAGCACGGCGCGGCCGCGCATCAACGCAAGGTGTGGCGCGCCGAAGCGCCGCGCCTCGCGAGGGCCGCGGGAGCCCAGGTGCTGCTGGTGCTGAACGCATCGCCCTACCATACCCGCCAGCATGCCTCGCGCCTGGCGGTGGCGCGCAACCGCGCCCTCGAAACCGGGATGCCGATCGTCTATGCAAACCAGGTCGGCGGCCAGGACGAACTCGTGTTCGACGGCGCGTCCTTCGCGCTCGATGCGCAAGGAGAACTGACGCACCAGCTGCCGTTTTTCGAGGAGGCGCTGGACTACGTCGATATCGTCGACGGCGTGCCGCAGCCCGGCGCGCGCGCGCCGACCCTGTCATTCGAGGCTTCCGTATACGGCGCGCTGTGCCTGGGTGTGCGTGATTACCTCGGCAAGAACCGCTTTCCCGGCGCGATACTCGGGATGTCGGGCGGCATCGATTCGGCGCTGACGCTCGCCATCGCCTGCGATGCGCTGGGAGCCGACAAAGTGCGCGCGCTCATGATGCCCTCGCAGTACACGGCGGACATCAGCTGGATCGATTCGCGCGACATGGTCGAGCGTCTCGGCGTGCGCTATGACGAGATTGCGATCAAGCCGATGTTCGACGCCTTCCTCGCGGCGCTTGCCGGGGAATTCAAGGGGCTGCCATTCGATGCGACCGAGGAAAACCTGCAGGCGCGCATTCGCGGCACGCTGCTGATGGCCTTGTCCAATAAATTCGGCTCCATTGTGCTCACTACGGGCAACAAGTCCGAAATGGCAGTGGGCTATTCCACGCTATACGGCGACATGGCGGGCGGTTTCGCCGCGATCAAGGACGTGGCCAAGACCCTGGTCTATCGCCTGGCTGAATACCGCAATACCCTGGGCGAGGTGATTCCGCGGCGCATCATCGAGCGCCCGCCCTCGGCCGAACTGCGCCCGGGGCAGACGGACCAGGACAGCCTGCCGCCGTACGAGGTGCTCGATGCGATCATGTCCGGATACATGGAACAGAACCTGAGCCCGGCCGAAATCGTGGCCGGCGGGCAGCGCGAAGAGGATGTGGTGCGCGTGGTGGGGCTGATCAAGAGAAACGAATACAAGCGGCGCCAGGCGCCGGTCGGCATACGCATCACCCAGCGCGGTTTCGGCAAGGATTGGCGCTATCCGATCACCTCCAGGTACCAGGAGAAACTCAAGGGCTAATACCGGTCGGCGGAAAGCGCGGCGCGTGCGCGCGGCCGTTTCTGCTCTTGCCCCGCCTTTTGTTGATATACTTGGTGCAACTGCAACACGGGAGGTCCACTGTGAAAAAAATAGACGCTGTGCTAAAGCCGTTCAAGCTCGATGAAGTGCGTGAGGCCTTGTCGGAAATCGGGGTGACCGGGCTCACTGTGACCGAGGTCAAGGGCTTCGGCCGGCAGAAGGGCCACACCGAGCTTTATCGCGGTGCCGAGTACGTGGTGGATTTCCTGCCCAAGGTGAAAATCGAGATCGTCGTTGCCGAAAACATACTGGAGCAGGCAATAGAAGCCATCGTCAAGTCCGCGCGCACCGGCAAGATCGGCGACGGCAAGATATTCGTCACCTCGGTCGAGCAGGTCGTGCGCATCCGCACCGGCGAGATGAACGAGTCGGCGATCTAGGCCGCCAACAGCACCAGCAGCGCCCCGCTGCCGCCGTCCACCGGTCGTGCTTGGCAGTAGGCCAATACCTCCTCGCGCCGGGTGAGCCAGTATTTCACCTTCGCTTTCAGCACCGGCTCGCGGTTCTTCGAACCCAGCCCCTTGCCGTGGATCACGCGCACGCAGCGCACGCCGCGCCTCGTGCAGTTCGCCAGGAAACCGGCCAGCGCCTCGTGCGCTTGGTGGCGGTCGAGGCCGTGCAGATCGAGTTGGTCCTGGATCACCCAGGCGCCGCTGCGCAGCTTGCGCAGCACCTGGCGCGAAACGCCGGCGCGCACGAAATTCGGCTCGTCGCCCGTATCCAGCCAGTCCTGCGCGGTCCAGTCGGCGCGCAGGCTTTCTTCGAGCGCCGCGTGCTCGTCCAGGTGCGACTGCACCGGGTAGGGCGGAGGCGCGTCCGGCAGGCGCAGCACTTTGCCATGGTGCGGCAGCCGCTGGGCATCGGCGACCGCCTGCCGGAACAGATCCCGGTCCGCGTCGTCAATCGACGTCTTGGCGGCCTTCTTCATGTCTGAGCTTGGCTGAATCGCGCCCGGTTATCCACCACCCAGATCGTCGAGGTATTTTTCCGCATCCAGCGCGGCCATGCAGCCCGAGCCGGCGCTGGTCACTGCCTGGCGGTAGACATGGTCCTGCACGTCGCCCGCCGCGAACACGCCGGGAACGCTGGTGGCGGTCGCGTTGCCGTCGTTGCCGCCATGCGTTCGTATGTAACCTCCCTTCATTTCGAGCTGGCCCTCGAAGATCTGCGTATTGGGCGAATGGCCGATGGCGATGAACAGCCCGGGAAGTTTGAGTTCTTCGGTGCTGCCGCTTTTGACGTCCTTGATGCGTATTCCGGTAACGCCGCTTTTGTCCCCCAGCACCTCGTCCAGAACGCTGTTCCACTTGATGCTGACGTTGCCGCCTTTGGCCTTGGCGAGGAGCTTGTCTATCATGATTTTCTCGGCGCGGAACTTGTCGCGGCGGTGGATCAGGGTGACATGGCGCGCGATGTTGGCCAGATACAGCGCCTCCTCGACCGCGGTGTTGCCGCCGCCGACCACGGCTACATCCTGGTTCTTGTAGAAGAAGCCGTCGCAGGTGGCGCAGGCCGACACGCCCTTGCCCATGAATTTCGTTTCCGACTCCATGCCGAGGTAGCGCGCCGAGGCGCCCGTGGCGATGATCAGCGCATCGCAGGTATAGGTGGCGCTATCGCCCGTAAGCGTGATCGGTTTTTGCCGCAGATCGACCGACTGAATCTGGTCGAACACGATCTCGGTGTTGAAACGCTCGGCATGCTTTTGGAAGCGCTCCATGAGTTCGGGGCCCTGCACGCCGGCGAAATCGGCGGGCCAGTTGTCGACCTCAGTGGTGGTCATGAGCTGGCCCCCAGGGGCGAGTCCGGTGAGCAGCACGGGTTTCAGATTGGCGCGCGCGGCATACACCGCTGCCGTATAGCCGGCGGGGCCGGAACCTAGGATGAGAAGACGCGAGTGCTTGTTCATGTTGATATAGTTGAAGTTGGATATAATAAAAATCGGAAGGAAGAAAAGGTGCTCTGGCAGACAAGTCAAATTATACCGTTCCGGGCCGGTCGCACTTAGGACAGCTTGCAGGCTTGTTTGGAGGCTTTTTTTCCAGGCAACGGGTTTCCTCGTTTTTCGGGCTGCGGCGAAGGTCGGCAGGTCATGGTCCGCGGAATGCAAACATCAGCCAAAAGGGGCGCCGGCAGTTTGATGAAACCTCTTGTAGCGGCGGTCGCGATCGCGCCGCTGTTGTCCCTAGGCGTGCCGCTTGCCCGCGCGCAGTTGCAGCCATCCGCGACACCTGCGCCGGCCCAGGTGGACACAGGCGCGTACCGTCTTTCCGGCAGAAGCCCGATTGCGCCCGACGGCTTGCGCCTCATCCTCGCGCAGGCGCAGCCGTCTGTCGCGCCCGAGTCCGTGCCGGCGCCAGCCGCCAACCCGCGCTTCCGTATCAACAGATTCGTCGTTCATGGCGCAACCCTGATCACCGCCGACAGGCTGCGGCTTATCCTCGCGCCGTTCACCGGCAAGAACAAGGATTTCGGCGACGTGCAACGGGCGCTGGAAGCGCTGGAGAAAGCCTATGCCAGCAGAGGCTATAGCGCGGTGCAGGTCATCCTGCCGGAGCAACAAATCGACGCCGGCGAGGTCCGATTCAAGGTTATCGAAGCCAGGATCGGCAAGGTCGTCGTCGAAGGCAACAAGTATTTCGACGCGGCCAACATCCGCGCGAGCCTGCCGCACGTTCAGTCGGGGCAGGCGCCGAACATTTTCCAGATCTCCGATGACCTGCGCCTGGCCAACGAAAACCCGGCCAAGCAGACGACCGTGCTGTTGCGCAGCGGCGACAAGGAAGGGCAGGTCGACGCCGTGGCGCGCGTCGCCGACGATGACCCCAACAAGTTCAGCTTAACCCTGGACAACACCGGCACAGAGCAGACCGGTATCTTCCGTGTTGGACTCGGCTACCAGAACGCCAATATGTGGAACCGCGACCAGGTCCTGAACATGCAGTATGTGACCGCGCCCAACGACGCCGACAAACCTGACCGGCTCAGCCTGTATCCGAGCAGGCGCGTGTTGATCTTCGGCGCGCAATACAAGATACCGCTGTATCGGGAGGGCGACTCGCTGGAGTTTTCGGCCGGCTACTCCAACGTCGATTCCGGCGTGGTGGCGAACCTGTTCAACATCAGCGGTAGCGGCAGCATTTTCGGCGTGCGCTACAACCATAACCTGGATAAAGTCGGAGATCTGGAGCATAAACTGAGC
>DATKUQ010000050.1:0-8664 GCA_035530495.1 Burkholderiales bacterium | reverse complement strand
CTCGGCAGTTGCGCACGGCAATTCGGACACACGATCTTCATGGTGTTCATCCGTTCGGTTGTCTAAGAGCGCCTAACAAAATCGGCCTCAGGCGCCTGATTTAGGGGAGCACGAGGGGAAGTATCCCCTCGTTTTGTTAGACACTATGAGCCCCACGTCGCGGGCCGGCTGCGTTTCGGGCGGCCTGCATTGCCGGGGCGTTGATCACCTTGACTTACGACGTAATCGTGATCGGCGGCGGCAATGCCGCCCTGTGCGCCGCGCTGACAGCGCGCGAAGGCGGCGCCAGCGTGCTGCTGCTCGAAGCCGCGCCGCGCGCCTGGCGCGGCGGCAATTCGCAGCACACGCGCAACCTGCGCTGCATGCACGACGCCCCGCAGGACGTGCTCACCGAGTCCTATCCCGAAGAGGAATACTGGCAGGACCTGAAGAAGGTCACCGGCGGCCTCAGCGACGAAACCCTCGCGCGCCTGGCGATACGCGACTCCGCGCACTGCCGCGAGTGGATGCGCCGGCACGGCGTGCATTTCCAGCCCTCGCTTTCGGGCACCCTGCAGCTCTCGCGCACCAACGCCTTCTTCCTCGGCGGCGGCAAGGCGCTGCTCAATGCCTACTACCGCAGCGCCGAACAGCTCGGCGTGCACGTCCGCTATGAGGCGCCGGTGGACCGGCTGGAGCTCGAGCACGGCCGCTTCGTCGCGGCGTATGTCGGCAGCGAGCGTATCGAAGGACGGGCCTGTGTGGTCGCGAGCGGCGGGTTCGAATCGAACCGTGAATGGATGCGCGCGGCCTGGGGCCAGGTCAACGGCGAATGGGTCGCCGACAATTTCCTGATTCGCGGCACGCGCTTCGACATGGGCGTAATGCTGAAATTCCTGATCGATGCCGGCGCCGACGCCGTCGGCGACCCGACGCAGTCGCATTGCGTGGCCATCGACGCGCGCGCACCGCTGTACGACGGCGGCATCTGCACGCGCGTGGACAGCGTGTCGCTGGGCATCGTCGTGAACCGGAATGCCGAGCGCTTCTACGACGAGGGCGAGGACTTCTGGCCCAAGCGCTACGCGATTTGGGGCCGGCTGGTGGCGCAGCAGCCGGGGCAGATCGCGTACTCGGTAATAGACGCCAAGGCGATCGGGCGCTTCATGCCGCCGGTGTTCCCCCCGGAGAAGGCGCAGACGCTGCCCGAACTCGCGCACAGGCTCGGCCTGGATGCAGCGGCGCTCGCGCGCACCGTCGACGCCTACAATGCCGCTTGCCGCCCAGGGCGCTTCGACCATACGGCGCTCGACGACTGCGCCACTTCCGGCCTCACGCCGCCGAAGACCCATTGGGCGCGTCCGATAGACACCGCGCCGTTCTACGCCTACCCGCTGCGGCCCGGCATCACCTTCACCTACCTCGGCGTGAAAGTGGACCAGCAGGCCGCGGTGCATTTTGACGGCCAAGCCAGCCCCAATCTGTTCGCCGCTGGCGAAATCATGGCCGGCAATGTGCTCGGCAAGGGCTATACGGCGGGTGTAGGCATGACCATAGGCACCGCCTTCGGACGCATCGCCGGCGCGCAGGCGGCAGCCGCAGCCCTCAAAGCAGAAACCCATGCAGCCGCCTGAGCCGCCGCTGCGCGAGGCCGCTGCAGCGGCGACAGACGCCGCCGTAGACGCCGCCGCCGTCGAGGCGGCGCGGCAATTGCAGATCTGCAACGCCTGCCGTTACTGCGAAGGCTTTTGCGCGGTGTTTCCGGCAATGACGCGCCGGCTCGAATTCGGCAAGGCCGATGTCGGCTACCTCGCGAACCTGTGCCACAACTGCGGCGCCTGCCTGCACGCCTGCCAGTATGCGCCGCCGCACGAATTCGCCGTCAACGTGCCGCAAGTCATGGCCCGTGTGCGCGTGCAGAATTATGCAGACTACGCCTGGCCGCGCGCCCTCGCGCGCCTTTACCGTCACAACGGCCTGACGCTAGCGCTGGCGCTGGCCGCGGGCCTGGCGCTGTTTCTGCTGCTCGCGCTGACGCGCAACGGCGGTCTGTGGCAGGAAGCGCTCGTCGGTAACTTCTACCGTGTGTTTCCGCACGATCTGATGGTGTCCCTGTTCGCGCCGGTTTTTGCGTTCGCGCTGCTGGCGCTGGGCTTGAGCGTGCGCAGATTCTGGAAGGACATATCCCCCGCCGATCGCGTGAAGGATGCGCCGGGCTCGGCCACGACCGAGGCGGCGCGCGACGCGCTGCTGCTCAAATATCTCGACGGCGGCCACGGCGAGGGCTGCAACGAAGCCGACGACCGTTTCACGCTGTGGCGCCGGCGCTTTCACCACCTCACTTTCTACGGCTTCCTGCTGTGCTTCGCCGCGACCTCGGTGGCGACGCTCTACCACTATCTGTTCGGCTGGCATGCGCCCTATGCACTGACGAGCCTGCCGGTGCTGCTCGGCACGGCGGGCGGCATCGGCCTCGTGATCGGGCCGGCCGGACTGCTGTGGCTGAACCTTCACCGCCACCCCTTGCACGGCGACGCCGCGCAAAAGCCCATGGACCGCGGCTTTATCGCGCTGCTCCTGCTCACCAGCGCCAGCGGCATCGCGCTGCTCGCTTGGCGCGACACCGGTGCGATGGCGCCGCTGCTCGCGCTGCATCTCGGCGTCGTGATGGCCTTGTTCCTGACGCTGCCTTACGGCAAGTTCGCACACGGCGTCTTCCGCGCCGCGGCGCTGCTCAAATGGGCGATCGAAAAGCGCCAACCAAACCGCCTGCAACTCGGGGCCGAATGACTTTTCGGATCCGCCCGGATCGAGAGCGCGGGCGTCGCCCGACCCGCTGCGCCAAGCACGGGCCCGGCGAGGCGTTTCAGGATGAGGGAAAGTCTATCCGCATTTGCTGCGCTTCGTAAACGCGCAGGCCGCTTCCCGCCTGCTTGGCGGCGTACATGGCTGCGTCGGCCGCGTTGACCAGCGCGTCGTCGTCCTGTCCGTCCGCCGGATAAAGCGCGATGCCGATGCTGGCCCCGATTGCGGCGCGCTGCCCCTGGGTGCCAAGCGCGAACGGCGGCGCCAGTGCGGCGATGATCTTCCGGGCGACGCCTTGCGCCTCCTCGCGCCCGGCGATGTCGGGCAGGATCACGGCAAATTCATCGCCGCCGACGCGCGCGACCGTGTCCGATTCGCGCACTTCACCCCGAATTCTCGCGGCGGCCGCCTGCAGCAGCGCGTCGCCGGCGGTATGCCCCAGCGTGTCGTTGACCGCCTTGAACCGGTCCAGGTCGAGGTACAGCAGCGCGAAGCGGCGCGAGTCGCGCTTGGCGAGGCTGATCGACTGATCCAACCGGTCGTTGAACAGCAGGCGGTTGGGCAGGCCGGTGAGGCTGTCGTGGTGGGCCATGCGCCGGATGCGCTCCTCCGTCAGCTTGTGTTCGGTGATGTCGGTCGTCACCGCAAAACAGCCCAGCACCTTGGCCTGCTCGCCGATGTGCGGCAGCAACCTGACCTCGATATAACGGGACTCGCCGTTCGCAAGCTTGCTCGTCCTTTGGTAAGTGACCGGGTGCCCCTGCAGCACATGTGCGAAATGGGCCTCGGTCTCGCGCCATACATCTTCCCCCAAAACCTCACGCACGTGCTTGCCGATGATGTTTCCGGCGTCGAGACCGAAAAATTCGGCAAACACCTTGTTGGCGAAGCGGCAGCGCAGGTTCTCGTCCCAGGAAACGGTCATCGCCGGCACGTTGTCGGCGAACACGCGCAGCTTCTCCGCGCTCTCGCGCAAGTCCTGCTCCGCCCGCTTGCGCGCGGTGATGTCGCTGCCGACACCACGATAGCCGGTGAAAGCGCCAGACGCATCGAGCACCGGATTCCCGCTGATCGAAAGGTAGCGCTCGGCGCCGTCGGCGCCGCGACGTGAAAACTCGAAGTCGCGGAACGCAAGGTGCGCATCCAGCACCGCCCGGTGCGCCTGCCAGCCCGCCGCGTCCGGCGACAGATAAGGTATTTCCCAGCGGCGTTCGCCGATTTGTGGACTCTGCTGCAACGGGGGCAGACCGCGCGCTCCGCGACCGGCACGCAGCAACGTGAGACGGTGCTCGGTATCGCTTTCCCAATAGAAGTCGGAGGACATTTCCGCCAAGCTGCGAAAGTGCAGCTCGCTCTCGCGCAACCTGCGCCTGAGCGCATTGATCTCTCCGCCTACGACGGTGAAAACCGGCAGGAATCCCGCAAGCATCAGCCAGCTCATCCATTCCATCGGCACGCTGTGGATTGCCTGCGGTCGAAAGTACATCAGCAGGTCGATCACCAGAGCGTATGCCGCGAGCGTATAGAGCGTGACTACGGTGGACTCGCGTGCGTCAAGGCGGAAGACGCCAAACAAAAAGACGATAAAACAGGCGAACAATGCGACATTGCGCCCTTCATTCATGTGATAGACGCCAAACATCAGAAAGCTGACCGCGATCAGAATCTGGAAGCGGGTAAGGCTGGGATCGGCGAAGCGGAGATTGAATCCAGAGCGAAAGACTGCATAGAGACCAAGGTTGATCGCAATACACGCCGTCACAATTTGCAGCGCGGCCGGCCGCGGGAGCACGCCGAATGCGGCGCCCAGCACCACCAGCGCCGTAATCAACACATAGCTGAGCGCAGCCAGGCCGAAGCGACGCAGGCGCAGAGCCTGCTTCGGGTCGAGCAAAGGCGGAATCAGAAGGGCGGCGAGATCCATGTTCCCACAATGTATCGCGTGTATGATCCGAGTGGATACAAATGACTGTCAAACATTGTAAATCCCCTGCGGCGCCCCGCGCTCGCGCCTCGCGCAAGGACCCGGCATTCGCGGATCCCGCCGCACTGTATTCAGCGTAGGCCGCCGGAGGACGGATCGCAAACTATGCGCTATGCCAACCTCGACGGCCTCTCCCGCAACTCCAGCCTGGCGCGGATCCTACGATGGCAGTTGGGCTGGCACGAGGAGAAGCGTCCGCGCGCCCCGGCTACCGGCGTAATCGTGCCCACGATCGCCAACGACGGGCGCGCGCTGCGCAGCGCGGGCCGCGACGCGCTCACCTGGATCGGGCACGCTTCTTTTCTGATCCAGCTCGGCGGCAAAAGCGCGCTGATAGACCCGGTGATGTCGCCGACCATCGCCGGGGTCGTGCGCCGCAACGTGCCGCCGGGCCTGGCATGGCAGGCGCTGCCGAAGATCGACCTGGTCCTGGTAACACACAACCACCGCGACCACATGGATGTTCCCACGCTCATGCGGCTGGGGCCCGACCCGGTGTATGCGGTGCCGCGCGGGCTGGGGCGCTGGTTCGAACGTGCGGGACTGCGCCGCGTGATAGAGATGGGGTGGTGGCAGCAGGAAGAAATCGAAGGGCTGAACGTCACTTTCGTGCCGGCAGAACACTGGAGCCGGCGCTGGCTCACCGACACCAACGCGAGCTGGTGGGGCGGCTACGTGATTGAGCGCGGCGGCCTGCGCGTCTACCATTCCGGCGACACCGCCTGGTTCGACGGCTTCGCCCAAATCGGCGCGCGCTGCGGGCCGATCCACGCGGCGATGCTGCCGATCGGCGCCTATGCGCCGCGCTGGTTCATGCGTGCGCAGCACATGGATCCAGCCGACGCCGTGCGCGCGTTCTCGGCGCTCGGCGCCGAGCGTTTTATCGCCATGCACTGGGGCACGTTCAAGCTGACCGACGAGGATTTGCGCGAGCCGCCTCAGCTGTTGCGCGAAATTTGGCAACGCGAGAACCGTGCCGTCGCACCGCTGGCAATTCCGGCCATCGGCC
This sequence comes from Burkholderiales bacterium, assembly GCA_035530495.1. Taxonomy (GTDB): domain Bacteria; phylum Pseudomonadota; class Gammaproteobacteria; order Burkholderiales; family SG8-39; genus 2-12-FULL-64-23. Next base: position 2,887 of record DATKUQ010000050.1, on the reverse strand, counting down.
AGACGCTGCTGCTCGATCGACCCGACGCGCGCTGACGGTCCGGCGCAGGCTCATTCGACCGCGCGCAGCGGCTCTTTGCCCTGCTCCTTGCTGCCGTGCCCGGACCAGCGCTTGAACAAATGGTGCTCGACGCCGACCTGATCCAGGGCTTTGCCGATGCTCTGGTGAATGATATCCATGATCGATTCGGGTTTGTGATAGAAGGCCGGCATCGGCGGCAGGATCACCGCACCGCAGTCGGCGGCCCGCGTCATGAGCTCGAGATGCCCCTTGTGCAAGGGCGTCTCGCGCACCATTAGCACCAGCGGCCTGCGCTCCTTGAGCGTCACGTCGGCGGCGCGCACGATCAGATTGTAGTTGAACGAATTCGCGATCGCCGATAGCGTCTTCACCGAGCATGGCGCCACGATCATGCCGCGGGTACGGAACGAGCCGCTGGCGACAGCCGCGCCGACGTCCTTGTTCTTGTAGACCACGGTCGCCAGTCCTTTGACGTAGTCGAGATCGCAATCGGTTTCGATGGCGAGGTTCATGCCGGCGGCTTCGCTCAGGATCAGGTGCGTTTCCTGTCCCAGTGTCTTTAGCGCGCGCAGCATTTCGACGCCGTAGATCACGCCCGAGGCGCCGGTAATCGCCACGACCAATGGCAGGCTCATCGATGTGCTCCCATTAGTTATTTTCCGCGCGCTCAGGCAGCCAACGCCGGCCGGGGCGTCTCGACCGACTCGATGACCGGGAAACCCGCCGCTTCCAGCGCAGACACGACCTCGCGCACCTTGTCGGCATGGAAGCGGATGATCACTTTCTTCTTCGGGGAGCCGGCATCGGCCTGGCCGTCGTGCCGGCCGATGGGATAGATCGCCTGCAATACCGCTCCGGCGCCCTCGACCGCGTCGGCGATGCGGCCGAGCACGCCGGGACCGAGTTCCAACGGCGCCAGCGTCACGCCGCTGCGGCGTTCCCAGGCGCCTAGGCAATGCGCCGCCAGCTGGAAGATCTCGTTGGCCGATATCACCCCCACAACGCGCTCGCCGTCGACGACCGGAAACTGCGCGACGCCGAGTTCCTGGCCTCTAAGCAGGCACTGCTCCATGGTTTCGCCGGCCTCGACCGTCGCGGGGTTGCGCACCATGATGTCCTTGACCTTGAGGCGGGTGACGAAGAAATTGAACTCGTCCGGATTTTGCGTGCGCAGGACGAAATGTCCCATGCGCAGCAGGTTGGCCCGCGTCACCAGGCCGCGCAGCTTGCCCTCATCCACCACCGGCAGCGCGTGCAGATTGTTTTCGCTCAGCAGGCGCTTTGCTTCGGACACGAGCGTGTCGCTGGCGATGGTCTTCGGGTTGGCCTGCATCCAGTTGCGCACAATCATTGCCGTTGCTCCTTCGCGGCTATCCGCCGCAGTTCACTTGCAAAGCCGCGACCCGAGGCGGGCGCGGCGCCGAACGTCTGCCAGGACTCGCGGGAAAGAGAGGCCATTTCAAGCTACCGCCTGCGCCGGCGCCTTTGCCGCCTGGAACAAGCGCAGGAACTCGTCCACGGCGACCCGCGCGAACTCCGGCGTGTACAGGTGCAGATCGACCTCCCTGAGATGGCTGCGGTCAGCGAGCTTGTCCTTCAGCCGCGCGACGAAAGCCGCATCGGCGGCCGGGTCGTAGATGGGACGGCCTTCCTTGTCCAGAGAAGACCAGCCCCGAAGCGGGATCAGGAAGGTCCACGGCCCTCTGGCACGGTTCAGCCGCTCGGCGATCACGTCCGCCGCCTGGCGCAATTCGTCGGCGCTGCTACGTACCTGCACGCGCAGTGCATCCTGAACGTATTGCACCCGGTCCTTGGTCTTCTCCAGCATGTCGGCGCGTCCGCCGTAGGACAGGATGTCCAGGCCGCAGGGCGCCAGCACCATGGGAATGCCGGTCTCGACCGCCGCCATCAGCCGATTCGGGCCGGGGTCGCGATTGCCCTTGAACAGGTGTTCCATGACGCCGCCGGTGCAGATGTCCAGCACCCCGTGGAAGGCGCCGGCGCGGATCATCTCCTCCATCGCCTTGTCGCCCTTGCCCTGCGCGTGGCAGACGACGGGCGTGAAGCCCGCCTCCTCCAGCATGCCCATGGCCGTCTGCACCGCCATCTCGCCGAAGCCGAACGAGGAAATGGCGACGCAGGGCTTGTCGAACTTGATGTTCGTGCCCTGCGTCATCTCGACCATGCCGCAGATGGCGCCGACTGCGTTGATGATCTGCGCCTTCAGCAGCGGGTTCATCTTGACGATGTCGAGCACCGTATGGTGCATGGTGATGTCGTGCGTGCCGACGTACTTGTCGATGTAGGCCGGGTGCGCCGCCATCGGCGAGGCCATCAGCTTGGGCATGCCGAAAGGCAAGCGTTGCATGATCGAGGTTGCGACCAGGCTGGAAGTGCCGCCGCCGATGCCGATAATGCCGTGCACGCGTCCTTGCGCGACCAGTTCGTCGACGATCGCCGCGGCGCCCCTGATCTGGTTGTTGGTGGCGGTGTCGCGGTCGGAGCGGTATTTCTCGCGCACCACTTCGATCGGCAGGCCGCCGCGCGCCGCAACGTCCTCGGTGCGAATGTCGCCGGGGAACGGAGGCGGCTCCTCCATGCTGAAGTCGAGCAGGATGGCGTCATGACCGCGCTCGGCGATGAGCTGCTTGACGAAGACGATGTCTTCGCCGCGGGTGTCCAGATTGCAGACGATTACTATGCCCTTTTTATCCGTCATTTTCTCTGTGCTCTCGCTGGGTTGCGGTAGCGGCAGTCGAGTCTGCCGCTACCCCTGTTCGCCTTACTTGCCGCCTTTGCCCTTCTTCACTTCCGGCCGCGTCAGCCGGTTGATCATGCCGGCCACCGGGCTGGCGCCGGCAAAGCC
>DATKUQ010000049.1:0-13431 GCA_035530495.1 Burkholderiales bacterium | reverse complement strand
TATACTCTACCGGCGCCTTGGAATAGCAGCCGTAGTTGTAGCAGATGGTCACCATCTCGGCATGCGCGCTCAATACCGGCACGACGAGCGCACCGAGCAGGGCCAGCCGGCCTGCACTGAGACTAGGCATGGTCAGTCAGGGCATCGAGCGGAAAGCGCCTGCCGGCGAGATAGTCCTCGACGCAGCGCAGCACCAGGGGGCTGCGATGGCGCTCGCGCGAAGCGCGTATCTCCTCGGCATCGAGCCACACTGCGCGCAGTATGCCGGTATCGAGCCGGCGCCCGGCCTCTTGTCCGCCCAGCTCGCCGCAAAAAGCGAAGCGCAGATAGCTCACGCCGGTGCCGGCGGGCGAATCGGGTTTGCGCCAGCGATAGATTCCCACGAGTTCGCGCGGCCGGAAATGCCAGGCGGATTCCTCCAGCACCTCGCGCGCGCAGGCTTCGACCAAGGACTCGCCTGTTTCCAAATGTCCGGCCGGCTGGTTGAACACGATCTGCCCGCCATCCTCTTCCTCGACCAGAAGAAATTTTCCGCCGCGTTCGATTACCGCAGCTACGGTGACGCTAGGTCGCGTGACCACGGCTGTTGCTGCGAATGAATTCGGCCATGCGCGCGACGCCTGCTTCGATCGCCTGATTCGACGCCGCATAGGAAAAGCGGATGTGCTGGCCCTCGTCCGGCACGCGCGCACCGAAGTGGATGTCGGCGAGCACCGCCACGCCGGCCTCGTTGAGCAGGCGCTTTCTCAGCTCCTCGGAATCCTTCGCACCTATCATGCGGCAGGCCTCGGTGACGTTGGGCCAGGCGTAGAACGCCCCGCCGGGAAGCTTGCAGCTCACGCCCGGCACCCGGTTCAGCAGGCCGACGATCAGATCGCGCCGCGCGAGGAAACTGTCGCGCATTTTGCGCGGCTCTTCCTGCGGGCCATTGAGCGCCTCGACTGCCGCCCATTGGCTGATATGCGAAGCGCAGGAATCGGTGTTGGTCACCCAGCGCACGAACTGCGGCGCCAGGATCGGATTCGAAGCGAAGCCGATGCGCCAGCCGGTCATGGCCCAGGTCTTGGAGGCGCCATCGGAAATGATGGTGCGCTCGTACATCCCCGGCAGCGACGCGATCGAGGCGAATTCGCCCTGGTAGATCAGGCGCGAATAGATTTCATCAGCGTAGATCCAGATTTGCGGATGACGGCGCAGCACCGCGGCGATATCCTCCAAGTCCTTTTGCGTCAGGATGCCGCCGGTCGGATTTTGCGGAGAATTGAGTATCAACAGCTTGGTCTTCGGTGTAATCCTCGCCTCGAGCTCGGCCGGGTCGAAAGCGAAATCGCGCGCCTCGCGCAGGTACAGCGGCACCGGCACCGCGCCGTGGGCGAGGATCTGCGATTCGTAGATCGGGAAACCCGGATTGGGGTAGATCACCTCGTCGCCGACGCCGTAGTCGGTGGTGCACAGGATGCTGTAGGCGATGAAGGGTTTCGCGCCCGCGCCGACCACCACATGCTCGGGGTCGATAGCCAGGCCGCGCAGGCGCCCCATGTCCTGCGCCGCGGCCGCGCGCAGCTCCGCGATCCCTGCCGAAGGCGTGTAACCATGCCGCCCTTCGCGGATCGCCCTGACCGCGGCGTCCTGGATGTTGACCGGCGTGTGGAAATCGGGCTGGCCGATGCAGAAGGAAATGATGTCCTTGCCCTGGCGCAGGAGCTCGTTCACCTCGGCCAGGACCACGAAGGCGTTCTCGGTGCCTAGCTCGGCGGTGCGGCGGCTGGTTGCTGGCATGCTGGGTTCTTTCATCAGAGCGGGCGAAAGTGCGATTTTATCGCATGTGACGCGCCGGCTGTCCGCGGCTGCTATCATCACCAAAAACAGAGCGGAGAAGCCCATGCTGGTCAGCTGCGTTGCATATGAGAACGGCAAGAAGCTCGGCGACATCGAGAAGAAAGACATCAGCCAATACGTGCGCCGGCCCGAATGCCTGGTCTGGGTCGCGATGTTCGAACCGAGCCCGGACGAACTGTCCGAGATGCAGCAGGAGTTCGACCTGCACGCGCTCGCCGTCGAGGATGCCCACCACGGCCACCAGCGCCCCAAGATTGAGGAATACGGCGACTCGCTGTTCGCCGTGCTGCATACGGTAGAGGTCGAGGAGGGCGAGATCGTCATCGGCGAGGTAAATGTCTTCGTCGGCCCCAACTACCTGCTTTCGGTGCGCAGCCGCACCAGGCACGGTTTCGCCACCGTGCGCACCCGCTGCGAGCGCGAGCCCCACCTGCTGCGCCGGGGCTCCGGCTTCGTCTTCTACGCGCTCATGGACGCGGTCGTCGACCGCTACTTTCCGGTGCTGGACGAACTCGAGGACGAACTGGAAGCGGTGGAAGACCGGATTTTTTCCGGCCAATCGACGCGCTCCAACATCGAGTCGCTGTACGAATTGAAGCAAAAACTGATGACGCTCAAGCACGCGGCCGGCCCGCTGCTGGACGCGACCGGCAAGCTGCACGGCGGCAGGGTGCCGCAGGTCTGCGCCGGAACCCAGGACTACTACCGCGACGTGTACGACCACCTGATACGCATCAACCAGTCGATCGACAGCCTGCGTGAAATGGTCACGACCGCAATCTCGGTCAATCTGTCGCTGATTACGCTGCAGGAAAACGAGACGACGCGGCGCATCGCCGCCTACGCCGCACTGGTGGCGGTGCCGACCATGATCGCAGGCGTCTACGGCATGAACTTCAAGAACATGCCGGAGCTGTCGTGGGAATTCGGCTACCCGGTGGCGCTCGCGGTCATGACGGTCCTCGACAGCGTGCTGTTCTACCGCCTGCGCAAGGCCGGCTGGCTGTAGGGCGCCCGGGCCCTCAATCAGACCATCACGACATTCGCGCCGAGCGACTTGGCGCTCTGGATCATCGCGTCATCGAGGCAGAACATGCCTTATGCACTCGGGCTTTCGCCAACGGCAGGGTGAAACGCGTCTCCCGCTCGCAGCTCCGGCGAGCCCTCACCAGCCAGCGCAGAGAGGCCCGCGACGAGCGGGTCGTGCGCAGCATCGGGCGCCGGGTCGGGGTCTCCCGACCCGGCTCGATGCAGGCAGCCGCAATCAGTGGAAGAACAGCACCGCGGCCTTACCCAGAGCGAACCACACTCCGATCAGGAACGGCACACCGACGGCGAGCCAGGCCAAGGCCCCGCCCATCCCGAAACTGCCGCGGGCGGCGGTCTGGGCGGTAGCGGCTTTGTGGCTCGCCTTCTGAGTCAGCGCCTGCTCCTCGGCCAGCTCATCTGGTGTCATAAAGTGTTTTGCGTCCACCGGCTTGATCATCCAGTTGCAGATGAAACCCGCTGCAAGCAGCCCCGCCAGAATGTACAGGGTATGGTCGTAGACAAGGTTTTTCGGCACGCCGGCATGCAGCTGGGCCTCACGCAGGTTGGCAATCAGCACCGGGCCGATGATGCCTGCCGCGGACCAGGCGGTCAGCAGCCGGCCGTGGATCGCGCCCACCATCTGCGTGCCGAAAATGTCGGCCAGATAGGCAGGCACCGTGGAAAAGCCGCCGCCATACATGGTCAGAATTATGCAGACCACGAGCACGAACAGGCCTGCGGCGCCCATGTGGCCCAGGGTCGGCATCAGGCAGTACAGAACGATGCCGAGGACGAAGAACGTGTAATAGGTGGTCTTGCGCCCGATCCAGTCCGACACCGAGGCCCAGAACAGGCGTCCCAGGCTGTTGAACAGGCTGATCAGCCCAACCAGGCCGCCTGCCGCCGCGACGATCGCGGCTTTCTGTGCCGCAGTGGCGGTCTCGTGGCTGGACGCGCCCACAAGCAGAGGTCCAAAAATGTCCTGCAGCATCGGCGAGGCCATGCCGATGACACCGATACCCGCGCTCACGTTCAGGCACAGGACGCCCCAGATCAGCCAGAACTGCGGGGTTTTCCACGCCTTTGCGAGGTGCACGTGACGGTCGGTGATCATGGCTTTGACCTGCCCTTCGTCGGGCGACCAGCCGAGCGGCAACCAGCCCGCGGGCGGCGTGCGGAAGCCGAACGCGCCGGCCGACATTGCGACGAAGTAGAACACACCCATGGCGATCAACGTGGATGCAACACCGGCGCTTGCATCACCGCCGCCGAAGTGCTTCATCAAGGCCACGGCGATCGGCGCGCCGATCATGGCGCCGCCGCCGTAGCCCATGATGGCAAATCCCGTCGCCATGCCGCGGCGGTCGGGAAACCATTTGATCAGCGAGGAAACAGGGGTGATGTAACCCAGGCCTTGGCCGACGCCGCCCAGGATTCCGCAACCCAGCCACACCAGCCAGAGCTGGTGCATCGACACGCCGATCCCGCCCAGTATCATGCCGCCGCCCCAGCAGGTCGCGGCGATGAAGCCCGACTTGCGCGGGCCGGCGTGCTCCAGCCACCCACCCCAGAACGCGGCCGCCACTCCCAGCATGAAGATAAACAAAGTGAAGGTGACGCTGACCGCGGGCACGGTCCAGTTGCATTGATGCGTGAACAACTCGGACATCAAGGACTGCTGCGTGCACTCGGCTGGCGCGTTCGCCACCAGCTTGGTCATCGGCAGCCAAAACACCGAAAACCCGTAGGCCATGCCGATGCACAGGTGAATCGCCAGCGCTGCGGGCGGGACCAACCACCGGTTGAACCGCTCGCCCGCTATCGTACGTTCCTTGTCTAGCACTCCAGCCATAATTCCTCCTTCTGTTGGTAGAGATCAGCTTTTAGATTTTTTGTACGTCCACGTTCGGGCCGTGCGACTTTTCCCGGACTTAGGACGCAAACATTCTCCCAAACATCGCCGCGTGCAGAGGCCGGCACAGGTTGCTGCGCAACTACGCGAGATCAATTGCCGCTATAGCGCTTCCTCCCATAAGACGATGGCGGCAGAACTCTAGCCGAGGAAATTGGCACGCGTCAAGTTTGATCGGCATCGCGAAGTATGCACGCGAATTTATAATCAGCTGCGCCGCACGCCGTCTGGCTGAAGCTTGCCGGCGCATCCATGTCCGGTTGAATTTGGGCCTACTCCCGATAGGGGAATTAGGGTCTCGCGCACGACGACCAGCCCGTACCCGCAAACCTCGATCACCGTTCGGCGTCTCAGTATCACGGCTACCGTAGCCGGAACCGGAAGCGGTACCGTAACCCCGTCTCCCGCCGGGGATTCCTGCGGAACGAACTGCTATTCGGGCTTTACGAGCGGCTCTTCGGTTACGCTTACCGCGCCCCCCGCAACTGGTTCGACCTTTGCCGGGTGGAGCGGCGCCTGCACTGGAACAGGCTCATGTGCAGTGACTATAAACACGAGCCAGGCGGTAACGGCCACGTTCAATTAGGCTGCCATCTGTTCAAACGGCGCGACTGATTATCCGACCTGTACACCGGCCGTTAGCGCGCTCACGCGCCGGCCATCGCGCTTGCTGCGCCCGGATGTTCCGGCGCGTTGACGCTCAGTCGATTTGCACCTGGCATCCCACGGCAAGCGGTCGCTTCCAGCCCTTCAGCCTAAAGAAACGAGCTCGCACCGGCTTTCGCCAGCACCGCCTGCAGCAGCACGTTGCAGCCCGCAGCCAAGTCTTCCGGCTTTGCGTTTTCGATCTCGTTGTGGCTGATCCCGCCCTCGCAGGGCACGAATATCATCGCCGTGGGCGCCACGCGGGCGATATAGACGGCGTCGTGGCCGGCGCCGCTAACGATGTCCATATGCCGGTAGCCAAGCCGCGCGGCGCCGGCGCGCACCGCGGCGACGCAAGCCTGGTCGAAGTGGCAGGGCGGGAAGAAGATGGTCTGGCGGACGCCGATATCCAGGCGCTGTTCCGTCGCAATCCGCGCGCTCGCCTCGCGCAGGCCCTGCTCCATGCGGTCCAGGCCGGCGACATCGGTGTCGCGAAAATCGACCGAGAACACGGTTTCGCCGGGCACGACGTTGCGCGAGTTGGGCCGGTTCGCGATCATGCCGACGGTGCCGCGCGCATGCTCGGTCGCCTTGCCCAGCCGGTTGACCTCCTGGATCAGGAAGCTTGCGCCGAGCAGCGCGTCGCGGCGCAGCTGCATGGGCGTGGGACCGGCATGCGCGTCCATGCCGCCGACCGTCACTTCGAACCAGCGCTGGCCGAGCGCGCCGGTCACCACGCCTACGGTGTTGCCGGTATTTTCCAGAATCGGGCCCTGCTCGATATGCGCCTCGAAATACGCCGCCAGCGGCCGCCCGCCGACGGGCGCCGCGCCGGCGTAGCCGATGGCGCGCAGCGCGTCGCCGAACGCGATACCGTCGACATCGCGCCCGGACAGGACTTCCTCCACGGTATGCACGCCGGCAAACGCCCCGGAGGCGCCCATCACCGGCAGGAAGCGCGAACCCTCCTCGTTGGTCCACATCGCGACCTCGAACGGCAGCTCGGTCTCGATGCCGCGGTCGTTCAGGCTGCGCGCCACTTCCAGCGCCGCCATCACGCCGTAGCAGCCGTCGAAGCGCCCGCCCGAAGGCTGGGTGTCGAGATGGCTGCCCGAGACCACCGGGGCCGCACCGGCGGCGCGTCCGTTGCGGCGCGCGAAAATGTTGCCGACACCGTCCACGCTCACCGCCAGGCCCGCATCCTTGCACCAGGAGACGAATAGTTCGCGCCCCTGGCGATCCAGTTCGGTCAGCGTCAGGCGTTTCACCCCGCCCTTGGGCGTGGCGCCGATCTTCGCCATTTGCATGAGCGAATCCCACAGCCGCTCGGCGTTGATTCTGATATCCGCACTCATGCGCGCTCCCCCCTGTCATTCAGCGAACTGGATGTCGGCGTATCGAACACCCCGATTCTGTCATTCCGAGCGAAGTGAGGAATCTGCTTTTTTCGATGCGAGCAAAGCGCAGATTACTCGGCCGGAGCCTGCCTCGAGCGCAGCCGAGAGAGCCTCGGAATAACAAACTTTGGAGCTTATCTCTACTTCAGTTCGCGCACGACCGCGTTCACCACGCCAAACATTTCGTCGAGATGTGTTTTCTCCGCGATCAGCGGCGGGCAGAACGCGATGTTGTCACCGATCGGGCGCACGAACACGCCGCGATCCCAGCATTTGCCGAACACCTCCAGCGCACGCGCCCCCGGCGCGCCCGCGCGCGGCGCGAACTCGATCGCGCCGATGAAGCCGAGGTTGCGGCAGTCGATCACGTGCGGCAGTCCCTTGAACGCGTGCACGCCGTCCTCGAATTCCTGCGCCAGCGTCGATGCGCGCGTCAGCAAGCCTTCTTCGGCGTAGGTGTCCAGTGTGCCCAGCGCGGCGGCACTGGCGAGCGGATGGCCGGAGTAGGTGTAGCCGTGGAAGAAATCGATGCCGTTGCCCGATGCCTCCATGAAAGTATCGTAGATCGCGCGCTTCACGATCACTCCGCCCATGGGCACGGTGCCGCTGGTGATGCCCTTGGCGAAGGTGATGAGATCGGGGGTGACGCCGAAATATTCGCTCGCGAACGGCTTGCCCAGGCGGCCGAAGCCGGTGATCACCTCGTCGAATATGAGCAGGATGCCGTGCTTGTCGCAAATCTGGCGCAGCCGCTGCAGATAACCCTGCGGCGGAATCAGCACGCCGCCCGCGCCCGACACCGGCTCAACGATCACCGCGGCGATATTGGAGGCGTCGTGCAAGGGAATGATGCGCTGCTCCAGTTCGTCGGCGAACTCCGCGCCGGCGGCCGGCTGGCCGCGCGAGAAAGCGCTGCGCGCCGGGTCGTGGGTATGGCGCAGGTGGTCCACGCCGGGAATCATCACGCCGAAAGCCTTGCGGTTGGCGGGCACGCCGCCGACGGAAATGCCGGCGAGATTCACCCCGTGATAGCCACGCTCGCGGCCGATGAAGCGCGTACGCGTGCCCTCACCCTTGAGGCGATGATAAGCGAGCGCGATTTTCAGCGCCGTGTCCACCGCCTCGGAACCGGAGTTGACGAAGAACACGTGATCCATGCCTTCGGGCGCGAGTCCGGCAACGCGGCGCGCGACCTCGAACGGCAGCGGATGGCCGAGCGAAAACGAGGAGGAAAAATCCAGGATGCCCGCCTGCTTGCGTATCGCCTCGACGATTTTCGGCCGGCAATGTCCCGCGTTGACGCACCACAGCGTCGCCAGGCCGTCGAGCACTTTCTTGCCCTCGACGGTGGTGTAATACATGCCTTCGGCCGATGCGATCATGCGCGGCGAGCGCTTGAACGCGCGGTTGTTCGTATAGGGCATCCAGTAGTGCTCGAGGTCGAGCGGCTGCGACGGCTGTTGCGGGGCGTTCATGATCGATTCTCCAGATATTGCTGATACCGGGGTTGCCGAAGCGCAAGGGCCCGAGCCGAACAACGCTGCGCGGCGATGCGCGCGCCCGACCCGGGACATGCACAGCGTATTCTAGCCGAACCGTCCGCATCGCGCGGTCGCACATCGACCGCGACCGACACCCAGGCCGCTGGCTGCGGACAGTGATTGCGACCACCCTGCCCCGCGTCATGGTTGCTTCCGCCTGCCCGTTAAGACTCAAACCCAATGGGGCAACGCTTAAACTTTGCGCACGATCCCAATTTGGTTTAATCTTCGCGGCGGGATCTGTCCTTCAAACAACATGAGCGCGCGAAAGCAACAACAGCCAATCGCCGCCTCACGCGAGATTGCTGTCGACCTGAGCGCCGTCATTGTCTGTGTGACAGGCGATCAGCCCCGGGTCCTGGCCATCCGGCCCCAAGTCGACGCACTTGACGCCCTGCCTTCCGGCCCGCTCGAATCCCGTCACCACACGCTGGAGGCGGGTCTGCGTTCGTGGGTCGAAAGCCAGACCCGTCAGTCCCTGGGCTACGTCGAGCAGCTCTATACATTCGGTGACCGCAATCGCATGGCGGTCGGCTCCAGGCGTCGCGTCCGCATGCTTTCGATCGGATATCTCGCCTTGGTTCGCGAAGCGCGTGCTGAAAGCAACAGCAACACTGTCTGGCGCAACTGGTACCATTATTTCCCGTGGGAGGACTGGCGCAGAGGCAAACCGCCGATCTTTGCGCGCATCGAAAGGCAGCTCAGGAGCTGGGTCGCTGACGCCCGCACGACCGGCGAAAGGCGCGTGCGCGAAGAGCGGGTGCGCGCAAACTTCGGGCTGGGCAGCCTTCCCTGGAGCGACGAGCGTGTACTGCGACGTTACGAACTGCTCTACGAGATCGGCCTGGTCCGGGAGTCTCATCGCGATCGCGCGCCTGCATGGTGCTCGGCCGAAGACGTCATCGGGGAGGGCGCGTCGATGATCGCGGATCATCGGCGTGTTCTCGCCACCGCGATTGCCCGGCTACGCGGCAAAATCAAGTACCGTCCGGTCGTGTTCGAGCTGATGCCGCCGACTTTCACTTTTCTAAACCTTCAGCAAGCAGTCGAGGCGCTTGCGGGTTTGCGCATGCACAAGTCGAATTTCCGCAGGATCGTCGAAAGTCAGGGCTTGGTGGAAGATACCGGCGAGATCTCCGCGGGCGCCGCCGGCCGGCCGGCACGCCTGCTTCGCTACCGGCGCGACGTGCTGCTCGAGCGTCCCGCCCCCGGCGCACGCCTCCCGATCGCACCGCGCAGGAAATAGTAGGTCGATGGCGGCAGCCGATGCCGGCGGCTGCCACATTTATTCTCACTTTAAGTATTAACCTGCTATACTCGTCTTCGAAATCGGCGCTCAGCCGGTTTTTTTGGTCTTATTAATACTTACATTGAGTATAAGGAGACGTTGATGCCGATGACTGAGCCGATCGACGAAGCCTCCATCCTGGTGGAACCCGCGGTAGCGGCAAGAACGGCGCAGGTCTATGCGCGCATCCACTCGGTCATACCGACGTTCAAGTGGCCCGAGTTCGCGCCGGACATCGACGCGATCCTGCGCTTGAAGCGCGAATGCAATGCCGTGATCCTTGCCCATAATTACCAGACGCCCGAGATATTCCACGGCGTGGCGGACATTGTAGGGGACTCGCTGGCCCTCGCGCGCGAAGCTGCACGCACCGACGCCGACATCATCGTCATGTGCGGCGTGTATTTCATGGCAGAGACCGCGAAGCTGCTCAACCCCGGGAAGCGGGTCCTGATCCCCGACCCGAAGGCCGGCTGCTCGCTTGCCTCGTCGATCACCGGCGCCGATGTCCGCATGCTGCGGCAGCGCCATCCCGGCGTGCCGGTCGTCGCTTATGTCAATACCAGTGCTGAGGTAAAGGCGGAGAGCGATATTTGCTGCACCTCCGGCAATGCGGTGCGGGTGGTCGAAAGCCTCGGCTCCGGCAAAGTGATTTTGCTGCCCGACGAATACCTCGCAGCCAACATCGCTGCGCAAACCGGTGTGGAGATCATTGCCTGGCGCGGACGGTGCGAGGTGCACGAACTGTTCACTGCGCACGACGTGAGCGGACTGCGCGAGAGGTTTCCGGGCGTGGCGGTGCTCGCTCACCCCGAATGCGCGCCGGAGGTTGTCGCTGCCGCCGATTTCGCCGGCTCCACGGCCGCCATGGCCGATTACGTCGCGGCGAAGCGCCCGTCGCGGGCAGCGCTGGTGACCGAATGTTCGATGGGAGACAACATCGCCGCCCAGTATCCGGATACCGAGATCGTTCGTCCCTGCCGGCTTTGCCCGCACATGAACCGGATCACTCTGCCGAAAATCCGTCATGCGCTGGAGACGCTCGCGCACGAAGTGGTAGTCGACCCGTACAATGTAGCGCGCGCTCGCGCCAGCATCGAGCGCATGCTCGCTTTGCGCTGAGCCCGCGATGAATTCGCTACAGCAGCGTTCCGACCGGGTAGTCGTCATCGGCGGCGGGATTGCAGGCCTGGCAACGGCGCTGGGGCTCGCGCCGCTTGCGACTACCGTCATCGCCAAAGCGCCATTCGGTACGCAAGCCTCGACCCCGTGGGCGCAGGGCGGCATCGCCGCCGCAATGGGTGCGAACGACGCACCCGCAGTGCATGCTGCCGACACCCTGGCGGCAGGTGCGGGACTGTCGGATCCTGCAGTTGCCAAGCGTGTCGCCGAAGCGGCGGCGAGCTGCATCGGCGATCTGATCGCCTGGGGCACTGAATTCGATCGCAGGCCCGGCGGGGAACTCGCGCTGGGTCTGGAGGCGGCGCATTCGCGCCGACGGATCGTCCATGCCGGTGGCGACAGCACCGGCCGCCGGGTGATCGAAGCCCTCGCGCGCGCGGCGCGCACCTCGCCTTCCATCGAGATTATCGAGGATGCGCGCATCACCGAGCTCGTGGTCGATGACAACGCGGTCGGCGGCATAATGGCCGAGCGCAAGGGACAAGTGATGCAGCTGCCGGCTCGCGCGGTCGTCCTGGCAACCGGCGGTATCGGCGGACTCTACGCGCACACGACCAACCCGCTCGGCGCAACCGGCAGCGGCATCGCCTTGGCCGCACGTGCGGGCGCAATTCTGCGCGACATGGAGTTCGTTCAGTTTCATCCCACCGCGATTGCCGTCGGCAACGATCCCATGCCTTTGGCGAGCGAGGCGATCCGCGGGGAAGGCGCCATCCTGATCAACGGCCGGGGCGAGCGGTTCATGGCGGAAATCCCGGGCAAGGAACTCGCCCCGCGCGACATCGTCGCTCGCGCAATCTGGAGTCAACTGGCGGCGGGTAGCGCCGTCTATCTCGATGCGCGCGCGATCGGCAAGGATTTCCCCGCACGGTTTCCCACGGTCACGGCACTCTGCCGTCGCGCGGGGCTGGATCCGGCAACCCAGGCGATTCCGGTTCGGCCCGCCGCGCATTACCATATGGGTGGCATCGCCGTGGATCAATGCGGCCGCAGCTCCGTCCCGGGCCTGTGGGCTTGCGGCGAAGTCGCCGCAACCGGCTTGCACGGCGCGAATCGGCTGGCGAGCAATTCCCTGATCGAAGCCCTGGCCTACGCGCGCTGGATCGCGGAAGACATCGCCGGCCGGGAAGCGCCCCAAGCCGGAACGACTGTTCCGTTGCGCGCCACCACGGCAAGTCGCACCGACATCGACTTTGCCAGCGGCACCAGAATCCGCCGCCTGATGAGCGAAGCGGTCGGCGTGATCCGCGACCATACCGGTCTCGCGGCCGCCATCTCCGAACTCGAAACGCTCGCGTTTGCTGCGCCGCGGCCTTCGATACGCGCCGATCTCGCCCTGGTCGGCCTGCTCATCGCAAGCGCTGCGCGTGAACGAAGCGAAAGCCGGGGAGGACACTTCCGCCGCGACTACCCCGCGCCATCCACGCGCCAGGCGCATTCGCGCAGTCTTTCTCTTGCCGACGTGCAAACGGGTACAACGAAATTTCAACCGAAGGATTTCCTCGTGAGGAATGCGTGATGTCGCTGCCCGAACCACTCCCGGCAATCATGGTGGAGCCGCTGGTGCGCGCGGCGTTGCTCGAAGATCTCGGACGCGGCGGCGACATAACCACTGCCGCGACCATCCCTGCGTCCCTCCTGCTGGACGGCGTCGTCGCGTCGCGCCAGAGCGGCGTGCTTGCGGGCACCGATGCCGCCGCGCTTGCCTTCCGCCTGCTCGACCCCGGGATTTCCGTGGTGGTCGAAAGACCGGACGGCAGCCGCGTCAGCCCGGGTGATATTGTCTTTCGCCTCAAGGGGCCGGCCCGCGCCGTGTTGTCCGCCGAGCGGGTCGCGCTCAACCTTCTATGCCATCTCTGCGGCGTGGCGACTGCGACCGCGGCTCTCGTTGAAGCGGTGCGCCCCTTTCCCGCACGCATCGTTTGCACCCGCAAGACCACCCCCGGCCTGCGCATGCTGGAAAAACATGCGGTGCGCGCCGGCGGCGGATCGAATCATCGCTTCGGCCTCGATGACGCCATACTGATCAAGGATAACCATGTCGCACTGGCGGGCGGGATCCGCGATGCCATCGTGCGCTGCCGTCAGGCAGCTGGTCCATTTGTCAAAATCGAGGTGGAGGTCGACACCATCCCCCAACTCGCCGAGGCGCTGCAAACCGGCGTCGACGCCGTGCTGCTCGACAACATGACTCCGGAACAAATGCGCGAGGCAGTGCGCATGGTCGATGGCCGTGCGCTGGTCGAGGCTTCAGGCAGGATCCGCCTCGAAAACGTCAACGCGGTCGCCGCAACCGGCGTCGATCTCATATCGGCAGGTTGGATCACGCATAGCGCGCCGGCGCTCGACTTGGGGCTCGATGTCAAATCCTCTGGTGAGTCTTCATAACGCAGGCTTTCCCAATAGCTGCGCCGGCATCATCGGCCTTGAAGTCCGATGTTCCTGTCGACACCGAAACGGGCGTAGCCATGCGAAAGCTCAGCCCAGCGTCGGCATATTGAGCCCGGCCGCGGGCGTGTCCTCGTGCGGCCAGCGCGTGGTCACCACCTTGGTGCGGGTATAGAACTTCACCCCCTCCGCGCCATGCACGTGCAGGTC
>DATKUQ010000048.1:0-11297 GCA_035530495.1 Burkholderiales bacterium | reverse complement strand
CGTACACGCTCAGCGTGAGGAAGTGCTGGGCGTCGTTGAGCTTGAGAACGGCCTCCAGCGGCTTTTCCTGCAGGCTCTCGAACTGCTTGATCGTCGCGGCGGTGCTCTGCCCGGTCAGCCGCGACATTTCCTCCGCAGCCTTCCCCACCAGCGCGATCTGGCCGGCGGTGAACTTGCCGGTGCCGGCAACCTCGGCCAACGCAGCAGCGGCTTCATGCTGGGTGCCGATGGTGCCCGACATGGCCTTGGCCATGCTCTGCAACTCTTCCGTGGTAACGCCCGCATAACCGCCGGTCGACTCAAGTGCCTTGTTGAAGGCAGTTGTCTCCTGCTCACCCTCATAGGCCGCCTTGGCGAACAGTGCGATGGCACCCACCACGCCGATAATGGCAAGCCCAGCGGGACTCATCAGCTTGGCGAGCAAGCCGGTCTGGTTGGCCAGTGCGGATAGGCTGTATTTCAGGCGCCCCGTGTTGCCGGATGCCAGTTCGCCGAACACCACGCCAAGCTCGGTGGTAGCGCGCGAGCTGAGTTTGAATGCAGCGGCATTTTCGAGCGTGGCGGCAGTATTGGCCTCGGTTTCGACCGTGGCGAGGTTCTCGGCAGCAGCCAGCTTGACGAAATAGGCCGCCTGCTCCCTGACAGTGATGGCACCAGCGGCCATTGCCTCATCAATGGCAAACTCAGCCTCAGCAATACCTGACTCAGTGGCAAGATTTCCCTGCATCGCCAGTTGAAGACGCGCGTATGCGGCGCTCTTGGCTAGTGTGGCTGCGTTGAGTTGAGCAACGCTTTCAGCCTGTATTGCCGCTTCCTCGGCGGCCCGGGCTGCCGCACTTGCCGCAACGGCATCGTTGGATTCAATCACACCGGCATTGGCCGCTATCTTTTCACGATCCGCTGCCAGATAGGCGTCGGCGCTTGCTCGATCCGCGTTCTCTGCTGCTGCTGCAGAGGCGGCAGCGCGCCCGGCAGCAGCATTCTGGCGAAAGGCAGCAATAGCTTGATTGACTTTCAGCAACTGGGCGTCGCTGATCGAGTTGATCTCGCTGGATAGCGCCTTCGCCGCGCCCGCTGCGCCGGTCAATGCATTCTGTTGGGCAAGCGCCCTGGCCGCAATCTGCGCACCCAGTTCGCCACCGATGCGCGTCTGTGCGTTGTAGGCGATCTGCTCGGCGCGCGTCTTGCCGATCAGGTCGGCTTGCCGGATCAGGCTGTCGGCATATTTCTTGGACGACGCTGCTGCCTTGGCATACTGCGCCTCGGCTTCCGTGCCCATGCCGGCGACAGCCGTGCGCGCCTTGGCAATGCCTGGCGCCATCGTGTCCGCATTGACGGTGACATCGATGCGCGCTGTGCCCAGCGAGCCGCTGGTGGATTCGCCGGTCATGGATTCGCCTTGTGGATGGCCTGGAGGGCTGTGCTTTCGATGACGCGCAGGGCGCCCATCATGTCGTCGTAGTCGTCACCGGCCAGACCTTTGCGGTCGAGCTCGTGAAAAACGACGTTGTAATCCAGCCCGGTCGGGCCATTTGCACCGATACGCCACTGTGTAGACAGGGTGGTGAACAGCTTGATAGCTGGCCAGTTGTCGGGCCACAGTTCAACGCTCGGAGGCGGGAAGTCCTCGGCTGTCAGTCCGAACGGCACATATTCTGCCGGCTCCGGTGGCTTCCAGTAGAGCGCTTCCGCCCCCGCGATCAGTTTCCCTTGCGGGCCACCGCCAACGCCTCGCCGTAGCCGGTGATGATCGCCCAGTCCGAACCGGGCTGCTCATCCTGCAACAGCTTGATGTTGGCCTTGCTCAGCTCGCCATCGGCGTCCCACTTGGCGACCAGTTGCAGCAGCGCGTCGGCGGCATCGAGCTTGCCATCCGCGATTTTCTGCAGCATCGACTGGTATTCGCCGCGCGTCTTGTGCTTGAACGTGACATTGAGCTGCTGCTCGCGGCCCTGGCCGATGATCGTCAGGGTGGCGTCGAAGGTCGGGTCGGCCTTGATCTTGAACATGGGTCACTTCCAGAAAAAGAAAAGCCCGCGGGTGCGGGCTAGGGGGTTCAGCTGGTATAGCGAACCGGCTCGGCCAGCAGCGACAGCGTGACCTGCGATGCCATCACAGCATTGATGGTCAGCGACGGCGTGCGGTTCAGGCTGATGTACGCGTTGTAGAGGATCTTCGACCCACTCGGCAGCGTTACCGTGACGGCGCGCTGAAGGCGGTCATCGTTCGCCTCACCGGCCAGGATGTAACCGGGCTGGGTGGCATCGTCCGCCACTTCGAAGGTCAGGCCAGCCGCCGACTTGATGGTCGGGATGCGGCTCTGCATTTCCGATTCGAGGAACTGGTAATCCACGAACTGCTGCACGCCGCCATCGGTGGTCGAGGTGAGGATCTGCGACAGCTGGGTGGTGCCCGTGACTGCGCGGATCGAACCAATGCCGCTACCGACCGGATACGTGGTGGTGTTGGTCGTATCGTAGCCTTCCAGCACAAAGGTGGTGGCGGTGGGCGACTTCACGCGAACGATCTTGTTGGTGAGGCGCGACCAGCCGGACGTGACCTCGACCAGTTCGCCGCCGATGAAGGCGTTTGCGGCAGTGACGACGGCTTCAGTGGCATTGCTGACTGCGGTGGTGGTGATCGCCGTGGCATAGCCCGACGCGATGGCGACGAGTGCGCCGTTGGGGACGGAGACGGACATAGCTGCTTCCTCTTGGATGGAGACGCCCGTCGAACGGGCACAAAAAAACCGCCTTTCGGCGGCGGTTTAAGGGGCCGGGATCAACTCAGGGCGTGTACCAAAGCCCGTAGTCTGTTCGACTCCCGTACAACTTCATTTCCGCGTTGTGAATCGATGTCGACGCGGAATAGGTCTGTGCGGCCAGACCGCCGCCAAGGATCGCCAGCCGGGCCGCGCGGGCGATCTGCGAGGCTTCCAGCCGGGTGCGCGACCAGACGAACACCTGCACGCGCGCGTGGTCCTTGTCGGGCAGCGTCTGGTCGATGAACTCCGTAACCTTGCCGCCGATCTGCTGATAGACGATCAGCGGGAAAGTCGGGCTGTCCGGCGTGATGTCCGGATAGGCGCGGCCACTGACCAGCGGGCCAAGCAATCCCAGCATGGTCGATTCAAGGCTCATTGGCGGTTACCGTGTTTCCAGCCAGCAATTGCGGCAGGCGCTGCTTTCCGCGCGTGATCATTGCCGACATGGCGAAGCCGCCGGCGATGTCCAGCGCGGGACGAAGGAATGGATGCGCCGCAACCCACTGCGGAGCCGCCAGACGATTCTTGGTTGGCACGCCGCCGATGATCGCGTTGATGCGCCAGTGCCCGAACTCTAGCAGGTGGCCATGCGGTGCCTTGCGTGAATTCCATGACACCGAATAGGTCTGCAGCGCGCCATGCGACCGGGTATCGCTGTGCGCCAGGTAGATCGCGTCGCGCAGCAGCCCAGGTATCGGCGGCCGATCGACATTCGCTCCAGCCAGCAGCGCGGTCGAACCATCGAACTCCGGCGCCAGCAGCTTTGCCTCATCGCGCAGTACCTGCCCACCGGCTACGGCCATCGAGCTGGCGAGGCTGAGCGCCACGGGGCCAGCCAGGCGTGTCAATGCGGCCTGTACGCCGGCGTCGTTGAACTTGGCGAAGATGCCGTCAGCCGTCATTGAGGCCTTCCTCGGCCTGCAGGATCACCGTGCGGTTGCGCTCGTCCTGATTCATGCTGGCGTGGATGTTGAACACCCGCGTACCGAACAGGATGCGCATATTCGCCACGGCAATAGGTGATGCAAGCTCGGAGCGATAACGCATGGTGATTTCGTGCGTGACCGCCGATTGCATGACCTGTGCCGACATCAGCGCCCGCCCATTCAACGGGGCTATATCTGCCCAGCTGGTAAATGCCGTGGTCCATACATCCACCGGCTGTCCAGCGGCATCCTGCCCGACCTGACGGCTCTGGAAGCTGATGCGGTGGCGAAGATCGCCGCTGCGGATGACGTAGCTGTTGACTGACATGTCAGAACTCGATCACACGGAAGCCATCGAGCAGGCGGTCGACGTATGGCAGCACGTCGATCTTGCCGCGCGTCATAATCGCCACTTCCTCGCGGTTTTCGTAAATGGTGGACAGGCGGATCTTCAGCCATGCTGAAATGCCCTCCGGAACGACGCCGAGATAGCTGGTTCCGGTTCCTGGGCCGGTCAGCGTGATGGCTGATCCGCCAGACGTAGCCGCCAGCGCATAGACGCCGGGCGAGACAACGGACTGCACGAAATAGTCGGTCTTCGCCTTCAGGGGCGATGGCAGCGCGCCGCCACTATTTGACAGGCGGATCGCGTCGCCTACGACAAGGGGCGCCCATCCCTGCACGGTGATGCTGTTGCCAGTGGAGATGATTGGCGCGGCATAACCAGCGTCAAAGGTGACCCACACCGAACCGATTTGCGGCATGGGAATGGGCCAGATTTGGCCGAAAACGGGGGTGATGCGTGCCGGTTCGGTGGAAAGGTCCGCCACGTAGGTTGTCGGGTCGACTGTCTGCACGACGCCGCCCATGTCCAGATACTGGATCGAGACCACCTGGATAACCGGATGCCGGCGCAACAGGATGGCGTTGCCGGGAAGCGAAAAGGTCTGACTGTACGGAGCGCTCGGAATCATGCCGCCCGGAAAGGAGTCCAGCGTCTGCTTCCACCGGGCCGAGACCAGCTGCTTGCCAGTGAGGTTCTCCGCATAGTCGCGCGCGGCTCCGAGCAACGCCCCGATCATGGTGTCGTCGTCGGGAATATCGACGCGTGCGTGCAGCTTCGCTTCGGCCAGGTCGACCGGTTCGGCCGTCGGCGGGGTGATTTGGGTCAGAGCCATAGGTCAGGTCCGGGAAGAAAGGGGGCCGAAGCCCCCTTTCAGTCCGATCAGCCCACGACCTGGACGACGCTGGCCGCATTGGTCGGCGGCGAGAAGCGTGGCGAGAAGCCAAGCAACTGCGCGGCCGTGATACTGGTCGCAGTACCCACGGTGACGGACAACTGGATGTAGTCGAAGCCGCCCTCGACATCCAACTGCTGGGTGTTGAGGTTGATTTCAGCCTGCACGTTGTCGCCGGTCGCCTTGACGATCTGCGCGAGCGCAGCGCCAGTGACATCCTTCGCGGCGGTGCCGCTGCTGTCTGTAGCCTGCTGGATCTTGGCATCCACGGTTGCGGCAGTACCAAGCACGCCGGTCTGGACGATGGCCAGGAACTGCTGATAGTCGGCTGCAGAAATCCAGCCGCTGACGGCAGCGCCAGCCACCTGACTCGACGGGTTGATGACGCCGAGGATCGCAACCTGTTCGGTTGCCTTGGTGTTGTAAGACATGATCGTTTCCTCTCAATGGGTAATGCCGGCTGCGGTGAGGCAGCCGGCGTAGTGGCTTAGCGGGCGCCGAGCGAGATGAAGGGAGACAGCGTGTTGCTGCCCTTCGCCTGCGTGATCGGGGCCACGATCTTCGGCTGACCATCCACGCGGAACGTGGCGCGGAAGGCGGTCGCGTCGGCATCGAAATACAGATGCATGGATGTGGCGGTCTTGATGCCGCCGGCCTTGGTGATCGAGCGGTAATAGCTCATGTCCACCAGCTGGATATCGCCCTGCGCACTGAACGCGGAGGCATGCTGGCTGACCATGATCGGACGGCCCATAAGCGTGCCGTAGGGCGAGCCCTGTGCACCCTGCGAGATCGGCAGATAGATCGGGTAGTTGCCCAGGGTCAGGCCAAAGAGCGCCGGCAGCGCGTCCGGGGTGACCAGCCACTGCGATTTCGGGTAGCTGCCTGGGGGCAACCGCGCGATCATCTTGGTGATGTTGGCCAGAGCAACCGTCGAAGTCGCCTGCCCGGACTCCTTCGCCACCACGACCGCCGCCGCACCGCTGAACGCACCAAGCGGCTTCCCGGCACCGTCGCCAGTGAGGATCGCCTCGTTGGTCTTCCAGCGGATGGAGCGGGCGACCAGGCCGGGCAGGTAGCTGTCCAGCGCACGGGCATCTTCCATCAGCTCGTCGGTGACCGGGGTCAGCGCCATCAGCTTGTGCAGCCGCAGCGCGGACGTGCTCAGCTTCGGCTTGGTGGCGATTGCGAGGGATGCCTCGGCCTGCCAGTAGGCGCGAACGCCATCGGTGCCCCACGGCGTGGTTTCGTCTTTCGGGAAGACCATGCCGTTGCCGTTGACCTCGATGTTGTCAGTCATCGGCAACAGGGCGTCATCGCCCAGCGAGAGGGTGAAAATCTCGTTACTGAACTCCGGCGGCACGAGGAACCCACCATCCGCGCCCGATGACTCGTTGGCATAGGAGCTGGGAGCCGCGGCGCCGATGGTCAGGCGCTCATCGATGGAACCGTTGCGCTGGCCACCGGTGCGGACCGCCTGGGCGAACTCGCCAAAGCTGCTGAAGCCACGGGTCGGGTCGGACGCGGCGCGATCGACCAGGCCGCCAACATCGGCGCCTTCGCGGATCACGACGCCAGCCGAGCGTTCCTGCTCGATCAGGTCCTGTTCGCGGCTGATCGCGGCATTCAGGCTTTCGGCCTTGGCTTTCTCGGCATCGAATGCGGTCACTTCCTCGTCGGTGAGGTCACGGGACTCGGTGTTGGCCTTGTCCGAGATCGCACGCATTGCCGCAACGTGCTTGGCCTTGCGAGCCAGAAGCTCGCGCAAATGCTTGTTCATGGGTTTCTCCGGGCATAAAAAAACCGCCGAAATGGCGGTGGATGGTTTGTGCGGGTTCGCTCGACGGAGCGGAGGCAATCGCCAAAGGGCGGTCACCTTCGGGCGTGCACCTAGCCCATGATCGACAGCTCGCGCTCCGCGCGGGCCAAACGGCTTGCTTTCGGCGAGCCGGCCTTGATGTTCTTCTGCATGCGGGCAATGACCTGATCGAACGTCGACACGCTGTCCACCATCTGGGCGCTCAGCGCCTGATCGGCACCGAAGCACCGGCCCTGCCCCATCTGGCTGCGCACCTGGTCGACGGAGACGCCGCGACCCTTGGCCACGCCGCGAGTGAAGGCGCCGTAGTAGTCATCGATGCGTGACTGCATGAACTGCTGCGCCTCTTCGCCCAGCGGCTGGTAGGGGTTGCCCTCGACCTTGAACTCGCCAGCCGAAATCAGCGTAACTTTCACGCCAGCCTCGTCCAGAGCCTTGCTAACGTCCTGATGCGCCATCCATACGCCAATGGAGCCGACTTCGCCGCCGGGAGTGACATGGAACTCGCTCGCCGCGGCGCCGATCCAGTAGGCAGCAGACGCCGCCAGGCTATTGGCGAAGGCGATCACCGGCTTTTTGGCGTTCTGGATCTCGGTGGCCAGCTCCTGCACGCCATAGACGGAGCCGCCGGGGCTGTCGATGTCGAGCAGGATCTGCGCCACGCTGTCATCAGCCATGGCATCGGCCAGGGCGTTGCTGATCGACTGGGTGCTGGTACCGCCCTCGCAGATATCGAGCTGGTTGGCCCGCTGCACGATGGTTCCGTAAACCGGAATGACTGCAATCGCACCGGATCGTGCGCCAGACCGACCTCGCGGCGCGGCGGCATCGGCAGCTACCGGCTCACCCGATGCTTGATGAGCCAGCACGCGGGCATACGCCGCCATGCGTTCCGGCATCAGTGCCCACGGGGTGGAAAGCGCCCACGAGATGAATCGTTCATGTTTCATGCGCCGAGCTCCATCAGTTGGGCGGTAATTTCGTCTTCGTTCGCCGACGGATCGCGATCGGCGAGCCAGTCAGCGGCACATGCAGCTGGAATGGCGAGCGCATCGGCTAAAACGTCGGGTTCCGGTGCGTTTCCGGCTGCCAGACGCCGTGCCATGCGGGCCGCATTGCCTTGCAACAGCGCCACCATGCGGGCGTTTTCGTTGGGCTTTTCAGCCGGTTTTGGGGTCGGCTCAGAGGGTGGTGACGGTGGCGGTGTTTCTGCGTCGCCGTTTTCGTCCACCGTCACCATGTTCAAGGGCATCAGCGGCTTGTCGAGGCCGGGGATGGGCGGCAGACCTTCGCGGTTGCGCGCATCGGCGCGCAGCATCCAGCCGTCGGTGATGCCGTTGTGGTAGAACGCGCCGCGTGCAGCCTGGTCACCGCGCAGTAGCGCCGTGAAGTCGAACTCCGGCTCAACCTCTTCCGCATCCGGAAGAAAGTTGAACTCCATCGAGGATTCCCACCGCTCCGCCCACGGCGTCATGGTGTGGATCACGAAATCCAGCGACTGCTGCTCGATATTGGAGAACGTTGCCTTGCTCAGGTCGCCGACCAGGTGCGGGGGGATGCGGAAGATCCGAGCGATGTCGCTGACCTGGAACTGCCGCGCCTCGAGGAACTGGCTGTCCTTGTTGGTCAGGCCTAGTTCGTGGAACTTCATGCCGTACTCGAGCACCGCGATCTTGCCGCGATTGAGGCCGGTCTGTGCTTCCTGAAACGACTCACGGAAGGTGTCGCGCGCCGCCTTTTCCTTGAACGTGCCGGGGTATTCGATCCAGCCACCGCCGGGCTTGGCATCATTCTGGAAGAAGCGCGAACCGTATTCCTGCGCCGCCAG
Source organism: Burkholderiales bacterium (assembly GCA_035530495.1). Lineage (GTDB taxonomy): Bacteria > Pseudomonadota > Gammaproteobacteria > Burkholderiales > SG8-39 > 2-12-FULL-64-23. The sequence continues at coordinate 2,722 of DATKUQ010000048.1, read as the reverse complement.
GCCCATGCCCACCGACTGCGCGGCCATCGCCAGCGGACTCAGGCCCATGATGCCGTCGCTGGAGAGCCCCTTCAGGTGCCAGATCTCGCCGCGGGTGAAAACGTGCTCGGTTCCGGCGCGGTCGGTGTAGCGGTAGCGGTAGTCCCAGTCGCTGGTCGCATTGGTGAACTCGATCTTGATGCGATCCGGGTTCAGCGGCGTCAGCTGGGTGATGTTTCCGCGTCGGTCGGTGACGATCTCGTTATAGGCGTTCCCGCGCATGGCGAGGTGGCCCATCATCATCTCGCGCCACTCGAACGGCGTCTGCCAGGGGTTGGGCCGCTTGCTGATCAACACGTTCAGCCAGTGCTTCTTGATCAGCTTCCGTGCATCTCCGCTCGTGTCGTACATTTTCAGCGGCAGCACGGAGAACGATTCGGACAGCACACGGACGCAGGCCAGCACTACCGGCAGCTTCAGCGCGCCATCGCCAGCCACATTCACGCCTCCGCGTGACGGTACCGGCTTGAACCAGAAATCGCCCCAGGGCGAGCGGTCATCGGCAGCGCCGGCTTGAATCCTTGAAAGGAACATCAGGTCTTGGCCCTTGGCTGATAGATGCCGCCCATACGGGCCATCAGGATCGTCAGCAGCAATAGCAGCAGGCCGCCACCGAGCAGGCCATAGGCGGGATTGACCAGACAACCGCCGGCCAATGCCATCAGCCAGCCGATCAGCAGGCACGCATTGAATACAAGTGCGTTCATACGGTCATCAACTGATAGTCGGAGCCGATGCTCGGCAGGCGTTCGTCGGTGGCACTGCTCGCTCCTAGCGCCATAGCCAGCGCCACGATGCCGTCAATACGTCCCGTGGCCTTCGACTTGTCGAGCTTGCGGTTGCCGGCTGGGTCACGGGTAGCGACAGCGTTGGAGGCGCACATCGTCAATACCGGATGCGCGCCGTGGCGCAGGTTCTTGTTGATCAATTCGGACTCCAGAACGTCCAGTGCAGGGGTCATGTCCTTGAATCCCTGACCGAACGGCTGCAGCGGAAGCTCGGCGCCGATTCGGTCCAGCTCGGACTTCAGTACGTCCATCCGCCAGCGGTCGAAATGGATGCGCACCACGTTCCGCGTGGAACAATACTCAGCGAGCCAGATGGCCACTTCCTCATAATTGATGGACGCGCCCGGCGTCAGGGTGAGAAACCCCTGCTGCGCCCAGACGTCATATGGCACGCGATCCTTGTGCGATCGCTCTTTGACGCCGATCTGCGGGGCGAAGAAGTACGGATCCGTCTGCCATACGCCATCGGTATCCTTGGCCACGGCCACGATCGCCGTCAGATCGTTCCTCGCCGATAGATCAAGGCCCATGTAGACCTCACCGAACGCCAGCGCGTCGTAATCCACTTCCCCGGCGCAGCCATCCCACACGCCCCGCGAAATGAACGGGTTGGTCAGGTTGACGCGCTGGTTCAGGATCAGGTTGCGATAGCTGTTCTCGCTGCTGGGCATGCGCTTGGCAGATTCCGCCTGGCGCTTGACCTCTTCCTTGTTCATGAACACGTCGTAGTGCGGGTTGGCCTGCCGGATCGCCTTCACCGAGAACGGATCAAGGGACTCGTCTGCCGTGTACAGCCGCAACTTGATGCGCGGATCTCCGCCGCGCTTCGCGTCGTCAATCAGCACCGACAACAGGTCGGCATCGGTCGGCGCCTGGGTAGAAATGACGATCGACAGTGGCTCCTGCTGTGCGCCGGCGGCCGTCTCGATCGCCTCGTACAACTCCGACCGCGGCCCCTTCACCTGACCGAGCTCGTCATGCACCGCGAACGCGGGCGACAAACCGTAGGCGGTGGACGCCTCCGCGCTCAGTGCCCGATACAGCGTGCCCAGCTCCCCGCAGGCCAACTGCTTGGCTGTATCGCGGATCACCACGTACTGCAACAGATCCGGCGACATGCGCACCATCTTCGCCGCCAGGGCGAACAGGATCGAGGCCTGCTCCCGCGACTGCGCCGCGCTGAAAAGCTGGCTGTTCGGTCGAGCTTCGGGCCCGCATAGATGGAGCAACAGCAGGAAGGCTGAGAACGTCGTCTTGGCGTTCTTGCGCGCCATGCTCAGGATGAACATGCGCGTGGGCGAGTCGTATGTCTCAACGATCCACTCACACTGTTCCTTCGTCAGCTTGACCGGCTGACCAACAAACTTACCCTCTGGAATGCGGCAGTGACTCTCGATCCACGCAATGTTTCGCTCAGCCCGTGTCGGCTCGCGACTTACTTTCCGCCGAACTGCCACGGCTTCCCACCAGATCCGGCCTTCTTGTCAGCCGTTGCCGCCGCTGCCGGCGTGTACCGGCTCTGCTGCGTCAGGCGAAGCTTTGTCGCCATCGACGCAACCCGCTTCGACTCCATGTCGCGCAGCTTCATAAATGACCCGAGAGCCGCGCCATCAGCGCCAACCATCGCCGCCTGCACCTGCGTTTCCATCCAGTCAGTCATGCAACAGGCCCGGACGTATTCCTTCAGCAGTGGGGAAGAATCCTCGGCAAACCAGTCGATGGGCTTCGACTCGACAGCGGCTGTCCAGAGTGCAGCTTGTTCGGGCGTCAGGTCAGCAGGAGCTGGCAGGCGCACCCTCACACCAACCTGAACAACACTCAGGCTGGCGGTCGATTTGCGGGCCATTTATTGTACTCGTCAGTTTGTGAATTGTTACGGTTTATGAAATGAAAGG
>DATKUQ010000047.1:0-7441 GCA_035530495.1 Burkholderiales bacterium | reverse complement strand
TCACGCATGACATCACCGAACAAAGGCAGGCGGAGCGTGCGCGCGCTCAATTCGAGTTGCAACTGCGCGAATTGCAGAAGATGGAGGCGCTGGGTACGCTGGCCGGGGGCATCGCGCACGACTTCAATAATATTGTCGCGGTGATTATGGGCAACGCGGAGCTGGCACGGGAGGATCTGGAGCCTGCGCATAAGGCGCAGGAGAGCCTGCGGGAAATCCTCAAGGCGAGCCGCCGCGCAAAGGAACTGGTGCAGCAGATCCTCGCCTTCGGCCGGCGCCAGTTGCTCGAGCGCCAGGTGATATCGCTTGCGCCGGCGGTGGATGAATCGGCGCGCTTGCTGCGCACCTCGCTGCCCGCGGGGATGCGCTTGAGCGTGGAATGCGCGCCGGACGCCCCGGCAGTGCTGGCCGACGCGACGCAGATCATACAGGTGCTGCTCAATCTGGGCAGCAACGCCTGGCAGGTCATGCAGGGACAGAAGGAGCCAGGGCTTATCGAAGTTCGCCTGGATGCGCATGTTGTTCCGGAAGGAGCGTTTCGGGGGCCGGAACAGCGGACAAGGGGCGGGCGCGTGGCGCTTCGGCCGGGCCGCTATGCGCGCCTGATGGTGCGCGACAACGGCCCGGGCATGGACGAAGCGACGCGCGAGCGCATCTTCGAGCCGTTCTTCACTACCAAGCCTGTAGGTGAAGGCACGGGGCTGGGATTGGCCGTGGTCCACGGCATCGTGCAGGGCCATGAGGCAGCCATCGAAGTGCAGAGCGCCCCGGGCCAGGGCGCCAGTTTCTGCATCTATTTTCCTGCGGCGGCGCACGATTCGGTCGTTCCCGCGCATCCCACGCCCACGGCTTCGACGCGCAGCGGAGGCAAACACATCCTTTACGTGGATGACGACGAGTCGGTCGTATTCCTGGTTACGCGGCTGCTGGAACGCCAGGGTTACCGCGTAAGCGGCCATACCAATCCGCGCCAGGCCCTCGCAGCGGTGCGCGCCGAACCAGGCCGGTTCGACTTGGCGGTTACCGATTACAACATGCCGGGCATGTCCGGGCTGGAGGTGGCGCGCGCCTTGCACGAGATCCGCGCCGATCTGCCAGTGGCGCTGGCATCGGGCTACATCACCGAAGAGCTGCGTGTCCAGGCGCCCGCGGCCGGTGTGATCGAACTGCTCTACAAGCCCAATACCGTCGATGATCTGTGCGAGATGGTTGCGCGCCTCGCAAATGCGCAAAGCAGGAAATAGAAAATTTCATGACATACTGAGCGTTCCAAGCCGCGGCTTAGCGTTTCCTGGGTAGACTCTTGACGCGGCTCTTGTCGATGCGAAACAGGTTCAAAGCGAAGCGCCGAAACAATCCGATATTGGCGGCGGCATCGAGCAAGCAGATTGCCGGTGGGTGCCTCTCTACGACACGCGCCACTTTAGCGGCGCCACGCTATATGATGTACTGTACGTTCACCCGTACATAATCGTGCGCAATCCCTATTACCGTTTCAGCGAGTAGACCGCAATACACGCCTGTCTGGTCCGGTAGGAGCTGGTATGACGAGTAGCACGGCGCAAAATGAAGTGCTCGGAAGGCTGCTGATCGCCCAGCAAACCTTGGACGCGCTTCCGGATGAGCGCGTGATTGCCGAGTTCACGGCGCGCGCCTTGTTGGAGGTCCCGGGGGTATCGAAGGCGCACCTGTGCCTGCGTCCGGCTCTGGCCTCGTCGCGGGCCGATTTCGAATCTGTTTGTCGGAGCTGCACCGTCCACCTTGGCGACACTGCGGCCGAGCGGACTCCAGAATGCGCGCTCGCGCCGATGGCCGGGTATCGCGTGTTCTGGCTTCGCACCGCACGTGGAATTTATGGACTCCTTGCCGTCCGTATTGGTGACCGGCGCCGATTCCGCGACTATGAACCCTACATCGAAAACTTCGCCAATGCGGTCGTGCGCACGATCGAGTCCACGCGCTACCTCGCACAACTGAAGCAAGCCAACGCGGAGCTGACGCAAGCGCGCGAATCGCTGGAACGTACGGTGGCCGAGCGCAATGCGGAACTGGCGGACAGCGAGGCGCGTTTTCGCAGCCTGACCGAGATGTCCTCCGACTTTTACTGGGAGAGCGACGCCGAGCACCGGTTTACCGCGCGCGGTTCGGCGGCAACGAAACAGAGCACGGTCCAGGCATTCCAGCGCGGTGCACAGATCGGGCACAGGCGCTGGGAGATTCCGTATCTTTCACCCGACGAAGACGGGTGGCAGGCGCACCGGATGGCGCTCGACGCGCATCAGCCGTTTCGCGATTTCGAGTTCTCGCGCGTGGGCGCCGACGGCGCGGAGCGCTTTCTTTCGATCAGCGGCGATCCGGTGTTCGACGCTTCGGGCGCCTTCATCGGCTACCGCGGCGTCGGCAGCGACATCACCGAGCGCAAGCAGGCCGAACGGAACATTCACCGACTGACCCAGCTTTACGCCGTATTGAGCCAGTGTAACGAGGCCATCGTGCGCTGCGCGAGCCAGGAGGAATTGTTCAGGCAAGTCGCTCGCGTTGCGGTGCAGTTCGGCGGCATGAAGATGGCATGGATCGGCATGATCGACCCGGATACGCGGCTGGTCCGGCCTGTGGCAAGCTTCGGCGATCGGTCCGAGGAGTATCTGCAAGGCGCCGAAATCTCGGCGGACGCCGACAGCCCGTTCGGACGCGGTTTCAGCGGTACCGCCATGCGCGAGGACCGACCAGTATGGTGTCAGGATCTCCAGAATGAGCCAAGCACCGCCGCCTGGCATGAGCGCCGCGCGCGCTTCGACTTTGGTGCGTCGGCCTCGCTGCCGCTGCATCGAAACGGCGTACCGGTTGGCATACTTGATCTGTATGCGGGCGAAGTCGGCGCCTTCGACGAAGCCGCACGCAAGCTGCTGGTCGAGATGGCGACCGACATCGACTTTGCGCTCGACAACTTCGCGCGCGAGGCGGCGCGCCAGCAAGCGGAGGAAAATCTGCGCGCGGCGGCGGAGCAGTTCCGCGGACTGGTCGAGCAGTCGGTCGCTGGCGTCTACATCGTTCAGGACGGAAAGCTCGCCTACGTGAATTCGCGAGCGGCCGAGATCATCGATCAGGGCGGGGTGGAGGTGCTGATCGGCACCGATCCTTTGCAATGGGTCGCGGAGCCCGACCGCGACAGGGTTGCCGAGAGCCTGCGCCAGCTGCTCGACGGCGAAGCGCACAGCGTGGCCTTGGATTTTGGCATTCTGCGCGGGGACGGCGTCGCGATCCAGGTCGGCGCGCATGCGACGCGCGCGACGCACCAGGGCCGGCCCGCGGTCATCGGCCTGTTGCAGGACATCTCCGAGAAAAAGCGCGCGGAGGAGCAGATCCAGCGTTATCTCAAGCAGCTTCAAACCGCGTTCATGAGCACCGTCGAGGTCGCGACCACCCTGAGCGAAATGCGCGACCCGTACACCGCCGGCCACGAGCGGCGGGTGGGCAAGATCGCTGCCGTGATCGGCGCCGAGCTCGGTTTGGATGAACAGCGCATCGAGGGTCTGCGGGTGGCAGGCTTCCTGCACGACATCGGCAAGATCACCATTCCGGCGGAGATCCTGTCCAAGCCCGGGAAACTCACCTCGCTCGAATACCAGTTGATTCAGGGTCATCCGCAGTCGGGCTACGACGTGCTCAAGGACGTCGAGTTTCCCTGGCCGGTGGCCGAAGTCGCGCTGCAGCACCACGAGCGCATGGACGGCAGCGGCTATCCGCAGCGTTTGAAGGGCGAGGCAATCCTGCTCGAGGCGCGCATCATGGCGGTAGCCGACGTCATGGAAGCGATGTCATCGCACCGGCCCTACCGTCCCGGCTTGGGCATCGACAAGGCGCTGGCCGAAATCGAACGCGGGCGCGGCAGCGCATACGACCCGGCTGTCGCAGATGCCTGCCTGCGCCTGTTCCGGGAGCGCGGCTGCCCGTTGCCGGCATGAACAGCCTGCTCTCAGATCACGATTCAAGGCGTCCAAGCGCGTCCAGGCAATCCCCGCTTCTCCCGAAGCACCTTCTGGTTTGACCGGCGCGGTATAGAATATTCGAAGACGTATTGACAAAGGTAGACCATCTCATGACCTATGCTATTGGCTCGGTGGTACGCCGCCAAACCATTGCTGATGCCCTACATCGAACGGCGCGGCGCTTGCCGATGAAGATCGGCATCATTTGTGGCGGTACACAGTGGACCTATGCGCAATTTGACGCTTTGGTCAGCCGTCTGGCTGCGGGCCTGGCGAGCATAGGCGTAGCGGAAGGCGACCGCGTGGCAGTGCTGGCGCGCAATTCGCATGGTTTTGCTGCGCTGCGCTTTGCGCTGGCGCGCCGCGGAGCAGTCATGGTGCCGATCAACTTCATGCTCAAAGCCGAAGAAGCGGCATATATTCTGCGCCACGCTGGGGCCAAGACTTTAGCCACCGACGCCGGATTGGCCGAGCTGGCGCGTGCAGCTGCCGCCCTGGACACGCAGGTAGCCCGGTTTATCTGGTTGCCGTCCGAGGACCCGAGCGAACCGGTCGCCGGTATGCACAGCTTTGACACGCTTGCCGAGTGTAGTGACGATTTTCCGAAAGTAGGCTTGGGCAGCCAGGATTTGGCGCAAATTGTGTACACCAGCGGCACCGAGTCCAGCCCCAAGGGCGCGATGCTGACGCATGATGCTGTGCTGTGGCAGTACGTGAGCTGCGTGGTGAACGCTGAAATCGCCGAAGCCGACTTGACTCTGCATGCGCTGCCGCTATATCACTGCGCGCAACTCGATGTCTTCTTCGGTCCCGCGATTTATATCGGCGGCACTAACGTCATTACCGCCAAACCGGTGCCGGACAACATATTGGCTCTGATCGAGAAATTCCAGGTGACCAGCTTTTTTGCGCCGCCTACGGTGTGGATCGCTTTATTGCGATCGCCGCTGTTCGACCCTGCCAAACTGGCCAGCTTGGCAAAGGGCTATTACGGCGCATCCATCATGCCGGTGGAAGTGCTCAAAGAGTTGGCCGGGCGCCTGCCCAAGGTGCGTTTATGGAATTTATATGGCCAAACCGAAATTGCCCCCCTGGCGACTATGCTCGGCCCGCAAGACCAATTGCGCAAACCGGGTTCCTGCGGCCGGCCGGTGCTTAACGTGGAAACACGTGTGGTCAATTTCGAAATGAAAGACGTAGCACCGGGAGAGGTGGGGGAAATCGTGCACCGTTCGCCCCACCTGATGCTGGGTTACTTTCACGACGCTGAGCGCACGCGGTCCGCGTTTGAAGGCGACTGGTTCCACAGCGGTGATTTGGCCACCGTCGACAGCGAGGGCTACATTACCGTGGTCGATCGCAAGAAAGACATGATCAAGACCGGCGGCGAAAATGTCGCCAGCCGCGAGGTGGAGGAGACGATCTACCGCTTGCCCGAGGTCAGCGAGGTCGCCGTAATCGGCTTGCCCGACGCGCGCTGGGTCGAGGCGGTAACCGCGGTCATTGTGGTCAAAGCCGGCCAAACCCTGTCGGCCGAACAGGTTTTGGCACACTGCAATGCACACTTGGCCGGCTTCAAGTGTCCAAAGCGCCTTGAGTTCACCGATAGCCTGCCCAAGAACCCCAGCGGAAAGTTGCTCAAACGCGAACTGCGGCAGCGTTACGGCGAGACAGCTTGAGCATTCGGATGCGGGTGATCTCTCAAAAGCATTGACTCACAAGCTGACTGCGCAATAGAGACCGAAATCGCTTCCTCCCGGCCATACGCAACCATGGCGGACGTTGCCGCCAATTCTCCGTTTTTTGCGGCCTCGACACTGGCGTTTCGAGAGCTCGTGCCGTTGGCCAATGCAACTACCTGTAGAATGCAGTGCCGTTTTCCGTGGGGATGCGCACGCGGCCGTCCGCGCGTTTGTTTCGCCAACGACAACAACCCGACTTTACAGTGCGCACCTGAGCAATCGTGACCCGGTACCCCACACCCTCTGGCACCGCCAAAGACACTTCTGGCGTGGGTCCGGTCGCCTCTGCATCAGGCAGTCCTGGAACCGCGGAAGACCCCGAGCGTTGGCTCGAAATAGTTACGCGGCGCGAGCAGTGCGAATACGTGATGTCGCGACAGCCGATGTCCATTCTTGGCAGCATAATATCGAGCGCCCTTATCGTTATCGTCATTGCGTTTTCCGAGCCCTCCTCGCTAATGGACGCATCGATATGGTTCGCGGTGGTGTTGCTCAACCAGGTGAGGCGCGCGAGTGTGTATTTCCGGTACAAGCATGAGGGAATACATGAAAACAATCTGGCAACTTGGGAAGCGCATGTCTATTGGGGCTCGCTGCTCTCCGGTTGTCTATTCGGGGTCACGCCGCTTCTATTCTGGTCCGCGGACCTGAATGCCCAATTCGCCATGACTATCGTCGCGTTCGCTCTTATCCTCGGTTCAATTCAATTTACCATTTCGCAAGCTCGCGTCAGCCGGTTGTACGCGCTGGCCGTTCTGCTTCCGTTCGTCGCCCGCAGCGCCCTGGAGGGAACGCACTACTCCTTCCTTATCGCGATGTTGGAGCTGACTGCAACGCTCTTCTTTCTCAAGGCAGCAAACACGGTCACCCACGCATGGAAAGAGTCGCTGCAAACGCGACTCCGCAATCAACTGCTTGTTGCGCAGCTCGAGGCGCAGGCAACACAGCTGTACCACGACGCTATCCACGACCGGCTCACAGGCCTGCCGAACGGAGCCGTGCTTTCTGACCGGCTGAAGCACGTCATCGCGCGGGCGCGGCGGCAAGAAGTGATGTGCGCCGTTTTGTACTTCGATTTAGACCGCTTTAAGCTGGTGAACGATTCTTTCGGGCATGGCGTCGGCGATGAGCTATTGCAGCGGATTGCCGACAGCGTTAGTGCCATTATCCGCGAGGGTGATACCTTCTGCAGACTGGCAGGGGATGAATTCGCCATCTTGGTAGAGGACATAGTTTCATCTGACGGCGCGGTACGGATAGCCGAGAGTGTTCAGCTCGCCGTGCATTCCATTAAGAATAGCGGCGGACATCCGGTCAACGTTTCCGCAAGTATCGGCATTGCTCAGTATCCTGGCGCCACTGATAATGAAACTGCCGCCGCTATCGTCGCGCGTGCTGATATTGCGATGTACGTCTCGAAGAAGAGCGGGGGCGGAACGCACACCTTGTATCGGGAAAGCTTTGTGCAGGACTATCCCACCTATCATAGGGACGGCGACCCTGCGTCGCCCCACGCAATCTAGCGCCACGCCCGACACTTTGCGCCCCAGCATGGGGCCTACAGCGCTTTGAGCGAATAGTGACGCGATTGCCTGGAGGCTAGAAGTTGCAGTGCCCGCTTAGCGCCGGCTGTTACCCGAGATAGGTTACCCGAGATAGGTTGCCCGAGATAGGCACTTGCACGGTCGCACGATATACGCACCGCGTCGA
>DATKUQ010000046.1:0-2687 GCA_035530495.1 Burkholderiales bacterium | reverse complement strand
GAATCTCCCGCCCGTCGCATCGCAGAAGCACAGCCTCGCCGCTCCATGAGCCGTGCTCGATCGCGTGTGGAATGGCTTGCTCCCGCACCATTATCGATACCGAATTGGGGTACATCGTTTTGATGTTTATTTCGGAGATGCCCTGCCCAGTTTCGAAGCCGAGCATGCGCAGACCGGCCGGATTGCAGTAGAGCGCCTTAGCATCCAAGCTGCCGGTCGCCACCATGTCAGGCGTTGCCTCGATGATCGCCACCAGCCGGGCCTGTTCTTTTTCGATACGCTTTCTTTCCACGATTTCCGCTTCGAGCGCAGCGGTTCTCTCCTGCACCAACCGCTCTAGATGCTCGTGCAGGTGTGCCCGCTCCAGCGCTACCGCGACCTGATTGCCGATACCGTACAGGACCCGCAATTCGTCGTCGTTGAACAACCCCTTGTCCGGCCCGACGAGATTCATCACACCCAGCGTCCGGTCGCCCAGCCATAACGGAACGCTGGCGTGATAGCGCAGCCCGCCCGTGTCGCCGGTTGCCTTCCCGAGGCGTTCGCATTCCATGATGTTGGTTACGTGGTCGAGTTCGCCGGAAATGAGGCGGCGGCGGCAGGTGCAATCGCCCTCCATGGCGCCGGCGGCCGCGAGTGCCGGCGGCAGGTTGCGCGCGGCGGCCAGCCGGAAGCCGGACTCACCTTCCCGCAGAGAAATCCAGCCGGCCTGGATCCCCGGCAGTTCCAGCGCCCGCTCCAGAGCCATTTCCAGCACCTGCCATTCGCTGCCCGCCTGATTGAGGCCTTCCGCGATACGGTACAGCGCGTTGAGCACTTCGTTCGAATGCGCCAGCTCCTTTTCCCGCTGCTTGAGCTCGCTGTTGATGTCAACCGCCTGCTCGTAGGTCGATATCAGCAGGTCCAGGATCTGCTGTCGCTCGGAACTGATGAAATGCTTCTGACCTCCCAAATTGATTTCCATACCCATCTGCATTTTCTGGTTCTTGCGCATCTCAAGGTTCATCAGCAGATAGTCGATGCGCGACAGCAGGTAGCGCTCGTCGTAGGGCTTGCGCAGGAAATTGTCAGCTCCACACTCAAGCCCGCGGATTACATCCTGCGGATCGGACAGAGTGGTCACGAGCATGACCGGGATGTCCTTCAGCTTCTTATCCGCCTTGATCGCCTTGCACAAGCCGTAGCCATCCAGTTCCGGCATTACGATGTCGCTAATCACCAGAGTGGGCTTGCGCCCCTGCTCAAGAAGCGCGAGCGCCTCCCTGCCGTTGGCGGCGGCAGTCACCGAGTAGCCGCGCTGCTCGAGCACATGCGCCAGTTGCGCCGCCTGGGTCGGACTGTCCTCGGCAATGAGTATCTCCACCTTGCCGTTGGTTTTCCTGTTGATTTTCATGGACCGCTCCCTATTGCTTTCCGTTCTTCGCCAGACTGGCCAGCATCGCCGGGATTTTCTCCGGAGAGAGAACCAGCGTCGCCGCATCGAGCTTGATCGCCGCGCCGGGCATGCCGTGCACCGCGGAACTTGCTTTGTCCTGGGCGAAGGTGACCGCGCCTTTGTCTTTCAACAGCTTCAATTCCTCGGCGCCGTCGCGGCCCATGCCGGTGAGCAGGCCGGCGACCGCATCGCACCCGTAGACTTCGGCCACCGAACGCAGAAGATAGGAAACCGAGGGGCGCAAGCCGTTTTCGGGCTCGTCTTTCCTGAGCACAATCTTTCCGCCCTGCTCCACCCGCATCTGGAATTCATCGGGAGCCACATACACATGGCCCGGACGGATATGCTCATCGTGCGCGGCGAGATGCACGGGCAGGTTGGAGGTTTGCGCCAGCCACTGGACGAAACCCTGAGTGAAACCAGCCGACATGTGCTGCACAATCAGTACCGGCACCGGGAAATCCTTCGGTAGCGCCGCAAGAATGGTTTGCAGCGCAGGTGGACCACCGGTCGACGCGCCGATGGCGATGACCTTCACTTTCGCCTCGACCTGCCCACGATTCGCTTCTGCCGGACGCGGACCCTCCGGCTGGCGCCCCGCCTTGGGCCAGCGCTTGATCACCCTGACCTCGGACATCAGCTTCACCGTCTGGACCAGTTCGCCGGCGCTGGCTTCGTGGTCCGGATGGCCGATGCCCGCGGGGCGGCGCAGGACCGCCACCGCGCCCGCCTCCATCGCGCGAAACGTCGTCGCCACCTCGCGTGGATCCGTACTCCCGCTGACGATGACGATAGGCGTAGGAGAGGTTTCCATGATCCGGCGCGTGGCCTCCAATCCATCCAGCTTGGGCATGTGGATGTCCATGGTGATGACGTCGGGCCGTTTGCGCGCGACGGCCTCGAGCGCCTGCTCGCCATCATTCGCCGTCCCGATGACTTGAATGCCGGGATCCGCGCCGAGAATGTGAACCAGAAACTCGCGCACCACGGGTGAATCTTCCACCACCAGGACTTTGATCATGGGCCCATCCCCGTTTCTGCGCTCATAGCAGCTGCCGGATGACTTCCAGCAGGTTGCTCTGGTCGAAGCTGCTCTTGACGATGTAGGCGTTGGCGCCGACGTCGATGCCGCGCTCGCGATGCTCGCGCGACTCGAGCGCCGTCACCAGCACGACCGGGATCTGCGCAAGCTGTTTGTCCGAGCGCAGCTTCGCCGTGAGATCGAACCCGTCCATGCGCGGCATTTCCACGT
>DATKUQ010000045.1:0-2531 GCA_035530495.1 Burkholderiales bacterium | reverse complement strand
CACGCCGCCCAACACCGGCAGCGACAACGCCTGAGCTGCCACCAGCAGCCACAGCAGCAGCACGTCCGCCGCCAGCGCATATGACGCCAAGCGCATGATGCGCGTGCCCGGACAGTGCCCCAGCCAGCGCTTGGCGCCGCTGATGCCGACGAGAATGCCGGCGGTGAGCGGAACGAAGGCGAAGCCCTTGCCCGCGCTGTTAAGTCCGAACTGCCCGACGAGCCTGGGCAGGAACACCAGAAACACGTAATAACCGTAGTACTGGCTGAAGCCGATCAGCAGGATCGAGCGCGCCGAGACATTGCCGACCACCTTGCCGATGCCGGCGAGGGTGAGACGATTGCCGCCGCCCCCGCCCACCAGCGTCTCGGGCAGCATCGCGGCGTTGTACCACGCGACCGCCAGCCCCGCCGCCGCCAGCACGCCGAAGGCCCACTGCCAGTGCAGATAGCCCGCCACCAAGCCGCCGACTATCGGCCCGAACACCGGACCGAGAAACACCAGGAGCTGATAGGTGTTCATCGCCTGTGCCCGTTCCTGCGGCGCGTAGAGATCGCCGATGACCGCGGCCGCCACCACCGAGCCGGTGCTGATGCCGCACGCCTGCACCACGCGGCCGGCGAGAAATACCCAGTACGAGCTTGCGAACAGGCATACCAGCGAGCCGGCGACGAAGGCGAGCAGGCCGGGGAGCAGCACCGCGCGCCGCCCGCGCGCATCGGCCAAGGGCCCGACGATGAAACTGCTGAGCGCCAGTATGACCGTGAAGATCGAGATGGTGAGGTTCACCAGAACGATGTTGGCGTGAAGGTAGCCGCCGATCTCCACCAGGCTGGGGACATAGACCGTCTGCGTGAACGGGCCCAGGAAGGCCGCGATCGATACGCCCAGCAGCACGCGCGTGCGCCGGGCGTCTCCTTGCGGCGCGCCCGCCGTATCTTCTCTAAGAATTATCGTGCTCCTTCAGCGGGCCACATGCTCGGCCGCACGCGCAGCGACAAGCGAGGTCACCGCGCCCAGGCTCTGATGCTGCTCCCGGCGCTGCAGGAAAATCAGGAACGCGGCACAGGCAGCCACCAGCACCGGCAGCGAGGCCACCATGAAGATCTGTGTGAACGGCCAGTGCATGGCCAGCAAGGCGCCGCCGATGACCGGCCCGGTGATCGAGCCCAGGCGCCCGATGCCCAGCGCCCAGCCGGTACCGGTGGAACGAATGGCGGTGGGATACGAGCCGGCGGTCAGCGCGTTGGCGGCGCCCTGCGCTCCGACGACGCAGAAGCCTGCGCCGAACACGGTGACGAACAGCAGCGGCACCGAACTCACCACCAGGCTGATCAGGAACACAAACGCCGCCGCGCCCAGATACACCCAGCCGAGCGCCTTGAACGGCGCGTGACGATCGAAGATCCGACCCAGCGCCAGAGTGCCGACGACGCCCCCGACCTGCAGCATGGCGGTGATCATGACCGAACTGCCGAACGCTACGCCGGAGTCGTGCAGCATCAGGGGCAGCCAACTGGAGAGGAAGTAGAGTTCGAGCAGGCTCATGAAGAACACCAGCCACAGCAGCACCGTCATCAGGGCACGCCCCTGCTTGAATAGCTGCCCGACCATGAAACCCTCGTCCTTGTGTTCATCCACGACGAAGCGCGGCCGAGCGGGGATTGCCACGCCCGGCTTGATGCGGCCCAGGATCGCTGCAATTTTCGCCTCCTGCCCGCCCTTCAGGGTGAGATAGCGGATCGACTCCGGCAGCAAGGCGAGCAGCACGATGAAGGCCAGCAGCGGGGCGACGCCGCCGATGACGAACACCGATTTCCAGCCGAAGTGGGCGATCAGGCTGGCTGCCGCCACGCCGCCGAGCGCCGCGCCGAGCGAGAAGCCGCAGAACATGACCATCACCGTCGTGGTGCGGATGCGGTGTGGGGTGTACTCCGCCGTGAGCGCGATGGCGTTGGGCATGGCGCCGCCCAAGCCCAGGCCGGCGACAAAGCGAAACATCATCAGCGAGCCGACCGTGTCGGCGGTGACGGTGAGCAGCGAGAAGATGCCGAAGAACAGAATGCAGAAGACCAGCAGCGGTTTGCGCCCGTAGCGGTCGGCAGCCGGACCCAGCGTCAAGGCCCCGATCATCAGGCCGGTCAGACCGGCGGCGAAGACGCCGGCGAGCGCCGACCGTTCGATCAACAAAGCCTTGACTATCGCCGGCGCGACGTAGCCGATGGCCTGGGTATCGAAGCCGTCCAGCAACACCACCAGCGCGCACAACGCGACGACCATGAACTGGAAACGACTGAACTTTTCTTGCTCTATGAAACCCTGAACGTTAAATGTTGCGTCCATTTCCGCACTCCTCCTCAGATTGTCGAATGCGCCTCTGCTTCTGTGTCAGTGGGCGCAGCTTACTCAATTCATTTCAACTTCAACAGGCGACGGGCATTGCCCTCGTAGATCGCGTGGCGCTGTTGCGGCGTGATGTCGAGGGCGTCGATGATATCGATGGTCCAGCGCGTATAGGCCGATCCCTTCTC
>DATKUQ010000044.1:0-2307 GCA_035530495.1 Burkholderiales bacterium | reverse complement strand
AAGGCAACTTCGCCAGGGGTGAACGAGGCCAGCGCATAGGCAATCGCCGCATAGGCCGACGACCAGGTCAGCAAGGCCATGCTGATGAAAACAAGGGTGCGCCCGTCAAGACGCTCGGAGGTATCCATGGGAACGATTTTCTATGCGGGGAAGTGCGCATCCTAGGAGTCTGTCGGACTTTGCCCTACTCATAGCCTGCGCTGTCATGGACAATGGCGCATCCCTCTGAAGGCCATCCCGCCATGAGTCGATTCGTTCCGGTGGATCGAGCTACGCCCTACCTGTTTCCGCCGTCGGTGGACGATTGGTTGCCGGAGAACCATCTGGCGCGATTCGTGGTGGAAGTGATCGACAAGCTGGATCTGGGCGCGTTGACGCGCGCGTACGCGGGGCGCGGTTCGGCGGCGCATCATCCGGCCGTGCTATTGGGTTTGCTGATCTATGGCTATGCCAGCGGCGTACCGTCCAGCCGCAAGATCGAGCGGGCCACGTACGACTCGGTGGCCTTTCGCTACATCGCGGCCAACACGCATCCGGATCACGACACGCTGGCGACGTTCCGGCGCCGGTTCCTGGTACAGATCGAGGCGCTGTTCGTGCAGGTGCTGCTGCTGGCGCGGGAGATGAAGTTGCTCAAGCTCGGTCAGGTGGCACTGGACGGGACGAAGATCAAGGCTCAGGCAAGCAAACACAAGGCACTGTCGTGGGGGCATGCGAACCGGATCGAGGCCCAACTGCGCGAGGAAGTGCAGGTGCTGATGGCACTGGCCGAGCGTACCGACCGCGCCGATGTGGCCGATGGCATGGACGTGCCGGCGGAGATCGCCCGCCGCGAAGAACGTCTGGCAGCCATCGCGCAGGCCAAGGCGGTGATCGAGCAACGCGCGCAGGAGCGACAGGCGCGCGAGCGCGAGGTGTTCGATGCCAAGACGGCCCAGCGCGAGGCCCAGCGCAAGGCGGGCAAGAAGCCGCGCGGCAAAGATCCCGAGCCGCCGCAGGCCGGTCCGCGCGACACCGATCAGGTCAACCTCACCGACGATGAATCGCGGGTCATGCCGGTCTCCGGCGGCGGCTTCGAACAGAGCTACAACGCGCAGGCGGCGGTGGATACCGAGACGATGCTGATCCTCACCACGCACGTCAGCCAGGCCCCGAACGACAAGCGCGAGATCGCGCCGACATTGGCTACGATCGACGCCTTGCCGCAGGCGCTGGGCAAGGTGCAGGTGTTGCTGGCTGACAGCGGCTACTTCAGTGCCGCCAATACCCAAGCCTGCGAGACCCACGGCATCGAGCCGTTGCTGTCGAACCATCGGGAATCCCATCATGAGGCGCTGCGGGAGCGCTTCGCCGCCGATGCGCCACCGCCGGACACCGACGATGCGGTACTGCGGATGGCGCACCGCCTGAAAACGAAAGCCGGTCGCGCGCGGTATGCCCTGCGCAAGCAGACCATCGAGCCGGTGTTCGGCATCATCAAGCACGTCATGAATTGGCGGCGGATGTCGATGCGTGGCCTGGTCAAGGCACGCGGCGAATGGTCGCTGGTCGCCCTGGTGTGGAACATCAAGCGCCTGCACGTCCTGCAGGTGGCCTGAGAGCGCCATCACGCCCTGTTACAAGTGCGGCGCGCGCGGACTGCAACAACGCCAACCTTCCTGACGACGTGTTTGCGCGTCGCGTGGGGTGTATCCACGCTTACAGTGCCGGCGCGGGAGATCTGCGCAAACCCCAACACGTTGGCTCAAGTCCGACAGACTCCTAGGGGCGCTGATGGTCGATGACCACGCCGGTTAGAAGGCGATGTTTGTCGCCGGCATGACTGAACGCGGCTGCTGGGCTCATGCGCAGCGCAAATTTGTCGACCGACACACGGCCAGCAAGCCCCGTCACCTGGGAAGCGGCCGGGCGCATCGCGGTGCTGTATCGGATCGAGCCGGAGGTAAAGACCAGAACACGAAGACACCTTCGGGGTCGAAGCCAATCTGCAGGGTGCTGCCGGTAGCCCGTCGGCGTGCGACCGGAGAAGTCGGTGCTATTCAGATGCTGGCAGCCCTCAACCGGCGCCAGAGTGTCGTGCGGCTTATCCCCAGCATTCGTGCAGCTTTCATATGGTTGCCGCCGGCCTCTGCCAGCGCCCTCATGGCCTGGAGAGATGAGTCGGGGTCGTCCAGAGTGCGCATCTTGGTTGCGTCCTCCGGCGCCATAACCAGTCCGGATAACTCCGAGGCGAAGTCGCTCAGACTCGGGTTCGAGCCGTCCTTCAGGGCGCCACCTCGTACGGCGATACGCTCGATGACATTTTCC
>DATKUQ010000043.1:0-4419 GCA_035530495.1 Burkholderiales bacterium | reverse complement strand
GACCGGCTGCGCGCGCGCGGGGAGGGGGATGCGGCCTTCCTCGCGCGGCGCATCGCCGCCATGCCCGGCGACGGCTTTACGCGCGAAGCCTTCCACGACGCGATCGAGCCGACTTACGAACTGAAACCCGGGCCGGACACGCCCGCGCGCACCCGCGCGAAGCATACCGCGGCGCCGTTTGCCTGGCAGTCGGAAGCGCTGCGGCGCGCGCGACCGGACCTGCGCCGGGAACTCGCGCGCCGCTATCGCGGCCTGCGACGTGTCGCGGCACGCGAAGGCGAGCAGCTGATCGAGCTCGCGCGCGGCGCCATGGTGACGCGTTCGCGCGACCTCGACGCCTTCGCCTACGGCGATGCACACAATGTGCGCCTGGTCGACGACGGCGGCGGCTTGGCGTTCGTGCTGATCGGCGTGACGCCTGAGCGGCGCCAGTTGATGCCTGCCACCTGGGGGTACCTGATCCTGCACAACGGCGTGCCGATCGGCTACGGCGAGGCCTTCGTGATCGCGCGTTCGGCCATCATGACGTTCAACATTTTCGAGAGTTTTCGCGGCGGCGAGGCGGCTTATACTTTTGCGCGCACGCTGGCGATGGTGCGGCACTTGTTCGGCGCCGAGTCGTTCAGTCTCGATCCGTATCAGCTCGGCCGGGGCAACGACGAAGCGATCGCGTCCGGCGCCTGGTGGTTCTACTACAAGCTGGGATTCCGCCCGCTCACCGCGGCCGCGCGCCGGCTGATGCGCGCCGAACTCGCGCGCATGCGCGCGAACCCGGCGCACCGCTCGAGCGTGGCCACCCTGCGCGCCCTGGCCGAGTCGCACATGCTGTTCGATTGCGACGCCAAGCGCAGGCCCGGCCTGCCGCCGCTTGCCGCACCGGGGTTGCGCGTAGGCAAGGCGCTCGCGCGGCGCGTAGCCGGAGAACGCGAGCGCGCACTCGCCGAATGCGGCCGGGAAGCGATGCGCCTGACCGGCCTGCCCTCTCTCGGCGGCTTCAGCGCGGGCGAACGCCTCGCCTGGCAGCGCTGGAGTCCCGTGGTGGTGTTTGCGCTAAGAGGCGTGTCGCGCTGGAGCCTGGCGGAAAGACGCGCCCTCGCGCGCGTGATCCGCGCCAAGGGCGGGCGCGACGAATCCGAGTTTCTCGCGCGCTTTGCCGCGCATCCGAAACTTGAGCGCGCGCTGTTCGGGAAGCGCTGAACTTTCACACGGAACCTCCATGAGGTGTCATTCCGAGCAGGGTGGGGAGAAGGGGCCCCACCCCCTTCTTGGCGAGGAATCTGCTTTTTTTAATCAAATACGAAGAAGCAGATTCCTCGGCCTATGGCCTCGGAATGACGATTTAACGAGGACCTCTAGATTCGAAACTCGATCAGGAACGGACCGCGCCGGCCGCAGGCGGACTTGAACACGTCGGCGAATCCCTCCAGCGTCTCCACGCGCGTCGCCTCGACGCCCATGCCGCCGGCAAGTTTCACCCAGTCGAGTTCCGGTCGCGCGAGGTCGAACAGCTCGTTCGAGGCGCGGCCGGGCTTCGCGCCCACCGACACCAGTTCGCCGTAGAGAATTTTGTAGATGCGGTTGGCGAACACCACGTTCACCACGTCGAGCTTCTCGCGCGCCTGGGTCCACAAGGCCTGCAGCGAATACATGCCCGCGCCGTCGGCCTGCAGGCACACCAGCTTGCGTTCGGGCGCCGCGATCGCGGCCCCCGTGGCGCAGGGAAACGCGTGGCCGATCGCGCCGCCGGTGTTCTGCAGCCAGTCCATGGGCGCGGCGTTGAAAGTCGGCGCGAACAGCGCGCGGCCCGAGGTGACGCCATCCTCGACGACGATGCAGTTCTCGGGCAGCAGCGCGGCGAGCGTGCTGGCGAACGCGACCGGCTCGAATGCGCCGCGCCCGAGCTGCGGCTGGAGTTCGCCGGAGGCGATCGGAACATTTTTCGGCGCGCCGAGCTCGTCGGCCAGCGCATGCAGCGCCTCGATCGCATCCTGCTCCGGCCGCGCGAGGACGTAAGTTTGCGCATCCGCCGGCGCCATCAGGCTGGGCTTGGCCGGATAGCCGAAGAACGCCGTCGGCGGCTTGGCGCCGACGAGGATCACATGCTTGGTCCCCGCGAGCATCTTCAGCGCGGCATCGACGGCGTAGGGGATGCGGTCCACCGGCACGCGGCCGCGCCCGCGCGCCATGCGCGACACCTGCGTCGGCGTGCGCAGCGTGGCGCCGGTGACGTGGGCGACGCGGTTGGCCGCGACGAGCCCGGCTTCGGACAAAGCCTGACCGTACAGCACCAGCACCGCTGGTTCTTTGCGCCTGAGCACCTGAGCGATGGTACGCAGCGTGTCCGGCGCGACCGCAGCGCGCGGCGGCACCGGCAGCGGCGCGGCGACCACGCCGCCCTCGTTCCAGGCCGTGTCCGCCGGCAGGATCAGCGTCGCGATCTGTCCCGGCGCGGTGTTCGCCGCCTGCACTGCGGCCGCGCTGTCCGCGCCTACCGTTGCCGACGCGGCGCTGGTGCGCACCCAGTGCGACGCCGCGCGCGCCAGGCCCTCGGTGTCGGCGGTGAGCGGCGCGTCGAACGGCCGATGGTAAGTGGCCTGGTCGCCGACGATATTGACCATCGGTGCGTGCGCGCGGCGCGCGTTGTGCACATTGGCGATGCCGTTGGCGAAGCCGGGACCGCAGTGAAGCAGCGTCGCCGCGGGCTTGCCCGCCATGCGCGCATAGCCGTCGGCGCAGCCGGTGACCACGGTTTCGGCCATGCCGAGGACGCAGCGCATGCCCTCGACCTTGTCGAGTGCGGCGACGAAATGCATCTCCGACGTCCCGGGATTTGCAAAACAGGTGTCCACGCCGCCGGCGAGCAGCGAGCGGACCAGGCTTTCGGCACCATTCATAGTGGTATCCGTTCAAATGTAAGAGTGAGAAAGAAATCTCCTGTTCCCGGGTGCGGGTTACGGGCGACGCAAAGAGTTTATAACAATCTGAGGGGATATCCCCCCCTCATGCTCCTCTATAAGTTACGCGGCCCGGGCCCCGACATCCACCAGAGAAAAATCCGTTTGCGCAACCGCGGCAAGCAGACCTAGCAGATCGCGCGCCGTGCTCATTGGATCGGATTTGATACGCAAGGCAGTGTGCTGCTTCGCTTCATGGACCGCATCTCGGGATGCAACAGAGATTTCACGTCGATACTGTGAAACATTGTTAAACATGCACTTGCTGCGCACTTTTGCACCTATTTGTGCGATGGAATCCTGTACATTGCAGGCCGTAAACGCGTGAACGCGCATAGCTGGCCGCCGACATAGTTGCTTAGCGATATTGCAAGTATGCCGGAACCGACGGACAGCTTACGCGCAAGCGCCGCCTTAGAGCGTCCATCCATTTTTGGGACGGAAATTCTGGGGATTTTGAGATGCTTATCAATTAACGGTGGGAGGTAGGAAAGATGTTTTATCGTAAATTAGCAACCAGAGCAGCGCTTGCCATGGTCGCGGGCTTGGGTATCGCGACTACGGCTTGGGCGGGGACCGCGGGCAGTAACGTCACGGTGCAGACTCATGTTGTAAATAATTGCACCATAAGCACGACCACGCAATTGGCGTTTGGCAACTACGATCCTACTTCATCCACGGCCCTGACGGGCAACGGTGCGGTCACTGTGACCTGCACGAAAGGCGCAAGTGGAGTGACGCTGGGTCTGGACAACGGCGCGAACTATGGTTTGGCCGGCACATACACCACGGATCGCAGCATGGCGGGGGCGGCCGGTGGGGATTATCTGGCCTATCAGCTTTTTCAGCCGAATGGCGTAGGCAGCAGCGCAACGGCTACGACAACAGCTTTCGGTAACTCTGGAACGGGCCTGTATACAATGCCGGCGTTCGCGAACGGAACAACCGGAGTAGTCGTGAATATCTTCGGCTCGATACCCATAAACCAAGACGTTACAGGCGCAGCCGGCCCCGGCGGCAATGCTTACACAGATACAGTCGTCGCGACCGTCACCTTCTAAGGGTGACAGTCCACGTCGGAAAGGTATTCGCTTTATGCGCATCGCGAAGCAATTCGAGAGGGCGGAGAGGTGTCGTCGCTTAGAGCAACGCTAGTCCGCATTCTTGCCGCCTGCATCGGCTGCCTCGCCCTCGCCACCCCAAGCTGGGCGGCGACGGCTACGGCAACCGTCAACGTGACGGCGAGCGTGACGCAGAAGTGCAAGATCACGACCACGGACGTAGTCTTCGGTGCGTATGATCCGGTCGTGACGAATCTGTCGACGGCGCTCAACGCGCCGAGTCCGGGCACGCTGGTGGTGACTTGCACCAAGAACGCTTCAGGCGTTACGCTCGCGTTGAACACGGGTACCCACAGCACCGGCGGGACCAACCGCCGCATGCTGGAGACGGCCGGCGCGGGGAT
>DATKUQ010000042.1:0-2466 GCA_035530495.1 Burkholderiales bacterium | reverse complement strand
TTGAGCAGATTGGGTGTCGTCCGCCAGGCGCACAGATCCACGGCCGGAAGACAATTCAAAGCAAGGCCCTAACCGCGTCCGGCCGGGGCAGGGGTGCGACGGCGCCGAACCCTTGTATCGCCAATGCCGCGGCGGCATTGGCATAGCGTGCGGCTGCGAACAGGCTGTCGCCTTGCGCCATGCGGGCCAGCAGGTTGCCGCCGAAACAGTCGCCGGCGCCGGTGGCGTCGATGAGCCCGACCGGATGGCCGGCAATGCGTTCGTGCCGGATGCCGTCGCTCGCCAATGCGCCGCCACGGCCCTGCTTCAACACTACTGCCTTCGCGCCCAGCGTATGGCACCAGTCGACGATGCGATCCGGTTCGTCCCTGCCGCACAGGCTGATGGCGTCCTCCAGACTGGGCAGAAAAATATCGCTCATCGAAATCGCTTCCTTGATACAGGCACGTGCCCGCGCCAGCGGCCAGAGTTTCAAGCGAAGATTGGCATCGAACGACACCAGGGCTCCGGCTTCGCGGGCGAGTTGCATCGCCGCGAACACGGTGTCGCAGGCGCTGCTGGAGATGGCCATTGAAATGCCCGATACATGTACGATCTTGCTCGCCTGCAGGATGCCCTTGACCTCCGCTCCGTTCAGCCAGGAGGCCGTCATGCGGCTGGCGGCCGAACCGGCGCGCACATAGCTGAATTCATGACCGCCCGCGCCGTGGCTCACAAAGTAAATGCCGGTCGGGTGCTCGGTGTCGAGCTCGATTCCCGCGGTGTCTATGCCTTCGCCCGACCACAAAGCCAACAAGGACTGGCCGAACGGGTCGCGGCCCACGCGCGACAGGTAGGCGCAGCGGGCGCCGGCCCGTGCGGCCGCGATGACGGCGTTGCTGGTGTCGCCACCGAAGCCTTGCAGATAGGCGGGCTCGCCTGCCGTGGTCTGGTTGAATTCCACCATGCCCTCGCCCAGCGCTGCGACATCGAACGTTTTTTCCATCGACACGGTCAATCCGGAATTGGCCAAGGTTTTATCGTCGTATCATAACAACTGGATGCAATTATGCGCCGTGCCGCGTTCGCTCCGGCGTACGCTAATGAATAGGAGAATGAGCGATGGCTGCCAAGGATCGCATGGCCGTTCTGTCCGCAATGATGGAGCAAGGCGTGATTCCGGTCTTCTACCACCAGGATGCGGAAGTCTGCATCAATGTCATTCAAGCTTGCGCCGATGGCGGGGCGAAGTGCGTCGAATTTACCAACCGCGGCGATTTTGCCGCCCACGTCTTTCTCGAGGTCGCCGCGCACTTCGCCGAAGCGGATCCTTCGGTGATCATGGGCGCCGGTTCCGTCGTCGATGCTCCGACTGCCGGCATTTACATCGCGAGCGGCGCGAAGTTCGTCGTCGGCCCCTTGATCAGCGCGGAGGTCGCCAAGGTTTGCAACCGTCGCGGCGTCCCCTATATTCCGGGCTGCGGCTCGGTCACCGAAATCGGCGATGCACAAGAGCTGGGCTGTGAAATCGTCAAGGTGTTCCCGGGCGCGTCGGTGGGCGGTCCGGATTTCGTAAGGAGCGTCATGGAGCCGATGCCCTGGACGCGCATCATGCCGACCGGAGGCGTCGAGCCCAGCGAAGAGTCTCTGCGCAAGTGGTTCGACGCAGGTATCGTCGCTTGCGGCATCGGCTCCAAACTGATCACCAAACAATTGCTGGATGCCAAGGATTACCCGGGCATGGAACGGAGCGTGCGCAAGACTGTCAATCTGATTAAGACTATCCGTGCCCAACCGGATACGAAGAACTAATTTTGGAAAACCCCAATGTTTTAAAAATTCGCGGCCCATTGGAGGAAACAAGATGACGGAAAGAAGACGCAGCTTCTACGGCTGGGGGTACGAGGATTACCAGTTGCCTGCGGACGAACTCGCGTGGTTCGAGCGCGCTTGGTCGGGTTTGTTCAAGGTGGACCGGTTCGAGCCGGCGGCGATGCCGCGCGCGGAGGAGATCACGCTGCGCGCGCCGCGGGTCGCGGTGCCGGCCGGTCTGGCTGCGGTGTGCACCACGGACAAGCACGAGCGCCTGTTCCACAGCTTCGGCCGTTCGGTGCACGACCTCGCGCGCATGATCCACCGGCGCGACTTTTCCAATCCGCCGGATGTGGTGGCCTACCCGAAGACGGAACAGGATATTGCCGGCTTGCTCGACTGGTGCGGCGCGAACGATGTCGCCGCGATTCCCTTCGGCGGCGGCTCGAGCGTGGTGGGCGGCGTGAATCCGCCGGCATATGACCGCTACAAGGGCGTGCTCACCATCGACCTGAAGCATTTCGACCGCGTACTCGAGATCGACCGGACCTCGCAGGCGGCGCGGGTGCAGGGCGGGGTGCTCGGGCCTAGCCTGGAGGAACAGCTGAAGCCTTCCGGACTGACCCTGCGCTTCTTTCTGCAGGCCTGGGAGTTCTCCTCGCTCGGCGGCTGGAT
>DATKUQ010000041.1:0-3914 GCA_035530495.1 Burkholderiales bacterium | reverse complement strand
GACCGTCAATGTGACGGCGAGCGTGACGCAGACGTGCAAGATCACCACCACGGATGTGGTCTTCGGTGCGTATGATCCGGTCGTGACCAATCTGTCGACGGCGCTCAACGCGCCGAGTCCGGGCACGCTGGTGGTGACTTGCACCAAGAACGCTTCAGGCGTTACCCTCGCGCTGAACACGGGCGCCCATAGCACGGGCGGGACCAACCGCCGCATGCTGGAGACGGCCGGCGCGGGGATGTTTCTGACCTATCAGCTTTATCAGCCGTCGGCGACAACGCCGAGCGCCGCGTGCGCATATTCGACGATCTGGGGCGATGGAACGAATGGTACGCTGCTCACACCGAGCGGAACAGGAGGCTGGGGCAACACGTCGGCGCAGACCTTCAACGTATGCGGCCAGGTGCCCGCGGGGCAAGACGTCGAGCAAGGATCGTATGCCGACGTCATTACCGCCACCGTCAATTTCTGAGCGGGCACGCCTTGTCCGGTCAGCAAGTCCAAAGTGGCTCGCAGGACTGGCTGCAGCATGGGCTCTACTTTTCGCCGGCATTGCATGGGCCGGCACATCGACGCTCACGGCGCAGACGTCAGTCAATACCAATTGCTCGATTGCGGCAGCGGCCGTTGCGTTCGGAACCTATGATCCGATCACCGCGAACGCGCCGCCGGCATCCGGTGGCGTCGATCTGAATGCGACGGGTTCGATCACCATCACCTGCACCAAGGGAACCGCGCCGACCATCGGTTTGGATCTGGGTGCGCACGCCTCGGGCAGCACGCGGCGCATGCTCTCGGGCGCCGCGGATTTTCTGACCTACGAGCTATACCAGCCTCCGAACAACGCGGCGGGCACAGCCTGCGCTTTCCCCGGCACGACCGTGTGGGGGACCACCGGCGCCAATTTGTTCTCGCCTACCGCGGCGCCCAGCAAGGCTGCGCGAATCTACAACATTTGCGGTACGGTTCCAGCCGGACAGAATCCGGCCATCGGCACTTACGCCGATGCGGTAGTTGCGACGGTAACCTTTTGAGTTTACTATCCGACTGGCTCGCTTGGTGCGGCGCCTAACAACGATGAACGCCGCGGCCGGACGTTACAGGGGAGATCGGAATGCACTCGGTGCCGGGTCTGAAATTTGGAAGGGGAATAGTCTTTTTCCTGATGCTGCTGTGCTCCCGGGCCGGCATCGCCGGGTCGTTCGAAGTCAACCCGATCAGGATCGATTTGTCGGCGCATGCCCGCAGCGCGGCGCTGTCGGTACGAAACAGCGGCGCAGATCCGGTGGTGGTACAGGCGAGCATTGTGTCCTGGACGCAGGAACACGGGCAGGACGTGTACACGCCAACCAAGGAAATTCTGATCACGCCGCCCATCGCGACGATTCAACCGGGCGCCGAGCAGATCGAGCGCCTGGGGATGCGCCGCGCACCCGATGCGGTCAAGGAATTGGCCTATCGCGTGTTCCTGCAGGAAGTGCCGCCGCCGCCCAAGCCGGGCTTCCAGGGATTGCAGGTCGCATTGAGGCTGAGCCTGCCGGTTTTCGTGCAACCGCGCGAGGGAAAGGCCAAGGCGACGCTGGTCTGGAACCTAGAGTTGCAGGGCGATGACACGTTGCACTTGCAGCTCGACAACAAGGGAACTGGTCACATTCAGGTCTCCGAAGTCGCGCTGTTTCAGCCCGGCCAGGAGAAGGCGGTGGCTTCCCAGTCGTCGCTGGTCTATGTG
The DNA here is from genome assembly GCA_035530495.1 of Burkholderiales bacterium. Classification (GTDB taxonomy): domain Bacteria; phylum Pseudomonadota; class Gammaproteobacteria; order Burkholderiales; family SG8-39; genus 2-12-FULL-64-23. The sequence goes on along the minus strand of DATKUQ010000041.1, from coordinate 2,185 downwards.
TTGGCCGGACAGTCGCACTCCTGGACGCTCAAGGCGCCAACGGCGCACCTCAAACCGACCGACCACCTGCGGCTCAAGGTGACGACCGATGCGGGGAGCTTGGATACTGCCATCGACCTGGGAAGCCATTAGGCTTCCTGTCGTTCTCGCCGGCTCGGTCCTTCTAGGTTCATTCGCTAATCCGGTTTCGGCGCAAGCCGTTCCGCTGACGCTCAAGCTCAGCCGTCGCCTGGCTGGGCCCGCCAGCGTGGATCCCGGCAAGGCGCTGCGCAGAAAAAATTCCGCTGCGGCAGTTCCCGGCCTGAGGCTCGCGCTCAGCAAAGATCTGGCCGGCACGCGCATCGCAGACAAGGGGCCTGCATCCCGCACCGGCCGCGCCGCGGGAAGCGGCGGTACGCCGCCGCCGGCTGCCATGCACAGCGAAACCGTTGCCCCTGCGCGCACGCCGCGTGTCTCCGCGCGCGACATGGAACAACTGGTGCTGGAAGTCGACGTCAACGACCAAGGGCTCAACGATACCGCGATTGTTCTTCGTGCCAAGGATGGCACTTTCTACGTCGCGGGAACGGACCTCGCGCGCTGGCGCTTGCGCAAGCCGGGGGTCGTCGCGCTCAAATACGACGGCGACAATTATTATCCAGACGATGCTATTCCCGGCGCGAAGTTTCAGTTCGATCCCGCTAAACAGACGCTGAGGATTACGGCGAGCGCAAAAGCCTTCGACGAAACCGTGTCGAAGCTGTCCCAGGCCCATCAATACTCCGCGCCGATTCTGCCGCAGCCGGGCGGATTCCTGAATTACCAGCTGTCGGCTACGCGCAGCACCGGTGAGAACGCTGTTTCCGGCGCGTTCGATGCGGGCTTTTTCAGTCGCTATGGCGCACTGACCAGCGGCTTCCTGGCGCCGGCGCTGAATACCAGCCGCACGCTCACAAGGCTGCAGACGACTTATGAAATAGACTTTCCGCAAAAGCTCGCCTCGCTGCGCCTGGGAGACGCGATCAACCAAGGCGGTGCCTGGGGTCTGCCGGTGCTGTTCGGCGGGATACAGTACGGCACCAATTTTTCGACCCAGCCCGGATTCGTGCGCACGCCGACGGCATTGACCGTCGGGGGGCAGGCGACGCTGCCGTCGACGGTCGACGTATTCGTCAACAACGCCTTGGTTTCGCGCCAGACCGTTCCGCCGGGCCCTTTTTCGATCACCAATATTCCGATCGTTTCAGGAAGCGGGCAGGCGCAGCTGGTGGTGCGCGATCTGCTCGGGCGCGAACAGGTCATCACCGAGCCGTTTTACGGCGTGGCTACGCTGCTGAAACAGGGCCTTGCCGACTATTCCTACGAACTCGGCGCGCAGCGGCAGAACTTCGGCGTGGCCAGCAACGAATATGGAAAAGGCCTGGCCACGGCGACCTATAGCAAGGGCTTGACCGATTCGTTCACCGCCGAACTGCACGCCGAGGCGACGGGGGGCACGACGGCGATTGGCATCTCCACGATCAACCGCGTGGGAAGGCTGGGCGTCCTCAACGCATCGCTCGCCGGCAGCCATGGTGCGGCTGGTACTGGGCGATTGATCGCTTACGGTTTCGAGCACCAGGGCAGCGCATTCAGTTTCGGCCTGCACTCGCAGCTCGCGGACCAGGACTTCAGCCAGATCGGTCTTCAGCCCGGGCAGCCGCCCAGGCGGCGGCAGGATGTCGCGAGCGTGGGATTGCCGTTCGGAAGGTTCGGGTCGTTTGCGCTGTCGCGTGTATCGCAAAAATCCGCGAATCAGCCGGATACCGAGGTAACGACCCTCGGTTACACCCTGCAGCTCGGCAGCTTCGCGCAGTTGGGCATTACGGCGATGCGGGTCAACAGCGACACCACGAGCAATTCGCTGTTCACCACCCTGACGATACCGCTCGGGAGTTCGACTTCGGCCAGCGTCAGCAGTCAGCGCCAGCGCAGCAGCGACAGCGGAAGCAGCAGCAGCCTGACCACCACCCTGCAACAAAGTCTGCCGGTCGGCCCGGGCTACGGTTACCGCATCCAGGATAGTGACGGCAGCGTACTCGCGAGTCTCAGCGCGCAGAACGATGTCGGCACCTACGAGCTCGATGCCAGCCACCAAAAGGGCGGCGAAGGCGGAACGCCGGTCCGCCTGGGCGTCACCGGCGGCATCGGCATGGTCGGCGGTCAC
>DATKUQ010000040.1:0-2790 GCA_035530495.1 Burkholderiales bacterium | reverse complement strand
GTTCGCCGTCGGCAAGATAGGCGAGATCGCCCGTGTTCAGCCATTCGCCGGCGAACAACTTTTTGGTCTGCTCGAGGTTGCGGAAATAGCCGCCGGTCGCCGATGGACCCTTGAACTGCAGCCGGCCCTCCTGGCGGTCCGCCAGTTCCACTCCGGCAGCATCGACGACGCGCAGATCATGCGCTGCAATTACCCGGCCGCAGCAAGGCAGCTCCAGCGCTTCGGCGTTCCCGGGATCGGCGGGGCGCGCTACGCCCTGGTTCTGGAAAACGGCGCGATCGATGCGATCGATGCGATAGTGCGTGCCGGGCACAGGGAAGGCGAGTCCGACCGAAGCCTCGGCCAGGCCGTAGACCGGCTGCAGCGCATTTGCGGGCAGGCCATGGCGCGCAAAGCGCTGTTCGAACGCGGCCAGCGTAGGCGGGCTCACCGGCTCGGCGCCGTTGAAGGCGTAGCGCCAGCAGGACAGGTCCAGACCCGCGAGTTCCGCGTCTTCGATGCGCTTCAGGCAGAGCTCGTAGGAAAAATTCGGGCCGCCCGAAAGCGTGCCGCGGTGGCGATGGATCGCCCACAGCCAGCGGCTGGGATGCGACAGGAAAGCGAGCGGCGACATCAGCACCGTTGGAAAACCGAGGTAAAGCGCGGCGAACCAGGCGCCGATCAGGCCCATGTCGTGGTAAAGCGGCAGCCAGCTTACGAACACGTCGTTCGGGCTCGCTTGCACCGCCTCGCCCATGGCGCGGATATTGGCGACCAGGTTGGCGTGCGTAAGCACCACGCCCTTGGGATTGCCGGTGCTGCCCGAAGTGTATTGGATGAAGGCAATGTCGCCGGGGTCTGCGGGCAAGGCCGCGAAGCCGGCGTCGCCGCCAGCGAGATCGGCCGGCATGAGCACCCGCTGCAGCGATTGCACTTGGGAGCGCAGCAGCAGCGCCACGGTTTTGGCTTCCGGGATGGTGATCAGCATGGTGGCGCGACAGTTGTCGAGTATGCCCACGTGGCGCCGCAGGTGGTCTTCGATCTGCGCCGGCCGCGCAGGCGGATACAGCGGCACCGGAATGCCGCCTGCCATCAGTATGCCGAAGAAGCTGAACAGGTAGTCGCGACCAGTGGGCAGCATGATGGCCGCGGCCTGGCCCGGCTGCAGTCCGTGCGCGGCGAGGCGGCTGGCGCAGCGCAGGGCGCCGCGGCGGATGGCGGCATAGGAGAGTTCCTCTTCGCCGTCCGCCGCATAGAGATGAACCTGCAGACGGTTCGGATGCCTGGCGGCATGCCAGGCCAGCGCATCGAGCAGCGTTTCCGCCTCGCATGCGGCGGCATCGGCCTCCTCCTGCACCAGACTGCGCATGCCTTTTTCCGGCTCGCTCCGGCGCACGCCCTGGCTGGCGTGGACCAGGCGCAGCAGGTCGCGCGGCGTTTCGGATGTGTACAACGTGCTTTCCGGCAGGCTCGCGCCGAAAGCGCGCTCGATCCTGAGCACCAGCTCTACCCGCGCCAGGCTGTCCAGGCCTAAATCGCGTTCGAGCGAACTGTCCAATTCGACGCGCAGCGTGCGGCGGTGGCCCGTGTCGCGCACCATCTGCTCGACTACGGCGATCAGGGCGCCGGCGCTGGCCGTGGCTTCGGTTTCGGTCTGAGTCATCCGCTGAGGGTCTGTTTATCCGATGCTATGATAGTCCGTATCAATACCGACTCGCCATGTGAGACTCGACCCACGAACCACGAACATTTCGTTGAGCGTCCTGCGGATTTGCTGTAACATCCGTTATCCCATCACTCGATTCCGAGATGACCAAATATGTCTTCGTTACCGGTGGTGTAGTTTCCTCTCTTGGGAAGGGGATCGCCGCCGCCTCTCTCGCCGCAATCCTCGAATCGCGCGGCATCAAAGTCACCAACATCAAGCTGGATCCGTACATCAACGTCGATCCGGGGACGATGAGTCCGTTTCAGCATGGCGAGGTGTTCGTCACCGAGGACGGCGCCGAAACCGATCTCGATCTGGGGCACTACGAGCGCTTCAGTTCGACGCGGATGCGCAAGAGCAACAATTTCACTACCGGTCAGATCTACGAGTCGGTGATCAAGAAGGAGCGCCGCGGCGAATATCTGGGCCGCACGGTGCAGGTGATCCCGCATATCACCGACGAAATCAAGGCGTTCATCGCGCGGGGCGCGCAGGGCGCGGAAGTAGCGATCGTCGAAATCGGCGGCACCGTGGGCGACATCGAATCGCTGCCTTTCCTCGAGGCCATCCGCCAGATGGGCCTGGAACTGGGGCGGGATAATGTCTGCTACGTGCACCTGACCCTGGTGCCCTACATCGCCTCGGCGGGCGAGATCAAGACCAAGCCGACACAGCATTCGGTAAAGGAACTGCGCGAGATCGGCATCCAGGCCGACGCCCTGCTGTGCCGTTCCGACCGGCCCATCCCGGACGAAGAGCGCAGGAAAATCGCGCTGTTCACCAATGTTGCCGCCAATGCGGTGATTTCCGTGTGGGATGCGGATTCGATCTACAAGATTCCTTATATGCTGCACCAGCAGATGCTGGACGAGATCGTCTGCCACAAGCTGCACTTGCTCGCGCGGCCGGCCGATCTGAAGTCGTGGAAGCGCCTGATCGAGGCGCTGGAGCACCCGCTGCACGAGGTCACCATTGCCATGGTGGGCAAGTACGTCGATCTCACCGATTCCTATAAATCGCTCAACGAAGCCCTGTTGCACGCGGGCATACACACGCACTCCAAGGTCAAGATCCAGTATGTCGATTCGGAGGCGATAGAGAGC
>DATKUQ010000039.1:0-4916 GCA_035530495.1 Burkholderiales bacterium | reverse complement strand
GCCAGCGCCCGGGCGATGCCGATGCGCGCACGCTGGCCGCCCGAGAACTGGTGCGGAAAGCGGTCGAGCAGCGATGCGTCCAGACCGACGCGCGCGAGCATCTCTGCCGCATACTCGCGTTGTTCGCGCCGCCCGATCAGGCCGTGCACCAGCGGCGCCTCGCCGACGATATCGGCCACACGCATGCGCGGATTGAGCGAGGCATATGGATCCTGGAAGATCATCTGGATCTTGAGCTGGATCGCGCGCTGCTTCGAAGCGGGCAGCCGCGCGACCTCCTCGCCGCGCCAGAGGCGCTTGCCTGAGGAAGGCTGGAGCAAGCCGACCGCGACGCGCCCCAGCGTGGATTTGCCGCAACCGGATTCTCCCACCAGGCCCACCACTTCGCCCGCCTGCACCGCGAGATCGACTTGATCGACGGCGTGCACGACTTCCCCCTTCGCGCCGGCGCCGAGCAGATTCGCAAGCATGGCGGCGCCATCCAGCGATTTGACGAAGCGCTTGGATGCGCCGCGCAGTTCGAGCACAGGCGATTGCAGCACGCTCATACGATCAAGGGATGGAAGCAGCGCACCTGCCGGCCGGCGATCGGGCTGGACAATGCGGGGTCTTGCGCGCAGGCGCCGTCGGCGCGCGTGCAGCGCTCGCGAAAGGCGCATCCCGGGGCCAGATTGAGCAGCGACGGCGTCATGCCCGGAATCTGGCGCAGCGGCTCGCCCCTGCGGCCGCGACTGGGTACAGAAGCTATAAGTCCGTACGTATAGGGGTGCAGCGGGGCATCGAGTAGCTGATCGACACTGCCGTGTTCGACGATGCGCCCGGCGTACATGACGCAGATTGCGTCGGCCAGGCCGGCGATCACGGACAGGTCGTGAGTGATCCAGATCAGCGCGGTGCCGGACTCGCGCGCAAGCTTCTGCATCTCGAACAGGATTTGCCCCTGGATCGTGACGTCGAGCGCTGTAGTCGGCTCGTCGGCAATGATCAGCTCGGGCTGGTTCAGAAGGGCGATGGCGATCGCCACGCGCTGGCGCATGCCGCCGGAGAACTGGTGCGGGTAGGCCGCGAGGCGCGCCTCCGGCGCAGGTATGCCGACGCGCGCCAGTGCGTCGCGCGCGCGTTCGCGCGCGGCCGCGTGACTTACGTCGGCATGCGCGCGGATCGTCTCGATCATCTGCGTGTCCACGCGCAGCACCGGGTTCAGCGTCATCATCGGATCCTGGAAAATCATCGCGACGCGGTTGCCGCGGACCCGGCGCATCTGCTCCGGCGCCAGCGTGCGCAGGTCGCGGCCGCCGAGCAGGATGCGGCCGCCGACCACGCGCCCGGGCGGATCGACCAGCCCCATGATGGAGAAGCCCGTCATGGATTTGCCCGAACCGGATTCGCCCACCAGGCCGAGGATTTTTCCCGGTTCGAGCGCGAAGCTCACGTCCTCCACCGCTTTCACCACGCCCTGCCTGGTGAAGAAGTGAGTGCGCAGGTTTTCGACGCGCAGCGCGGCTTCGCTCATTTCTGCAGCCGCGGATTGAGCACATCGCGCAGCTGGTCCGCGACCAGATTGATGCTGACTATGGTCAGCACGAGGGCGACGCCGGGGAAAAAGCTGATCCAGTATTGCCCCGACAGCATGTAGTCGAAACCGTTCTTGATCAGCAGTCCGAGCGAGGGCTCCGTGATGGGAACGCCGATGCCGAGATAGGACAGGGTGGCCTCCAGCGTGATCGCCGCCGCCACCTGCACCGTGGCGATGACCATCAGCGGCGGCAGGCAATTGGGCAGCAGGTGGCGCAGTACGATGCGCGCCGGCGGCAGCGCGAGGCAGGCGGCCGCCTCGATGTATTCCTTGCCGCGCTCGATCAGCGCCGTGCCGCGCACCGTGCGCGCGTAGTAGGCCCATTGCACCGCGATCAGGGCGAAGGTCGTCTTGCCGACCCCTTGTCCCAAGATGGCGAGCAGGATCAGGGCGATCAGGATCGAGGGAAAGGACAGCTGGATGTCGACCAGGCGCATGATCAGGCTGTCGGTGCGCCCGCCGAAATACGCGGCGCAAAGGCCCATGGTGAGGCCGATGATCAGCGCACACAGCGTGCTCGCCGCGCCCACGCCGAGGCTGATGCGCAGGCCGTAGAAAATGCCCGACAGGATGTCGCGGCCCTGGCCGTCGCTGCCGAGCCAGAAAGTCAGCCCCGTGCCGGACTTCGAGCCGGGCGGCAGGCGGCTGTCGAGCACGTCGAGCTGCGCCAGGTCGTAGGGGTTTTGCGGCGAGATCAGCGGCGCAAACACGGCGACGAGCAGTATCAGCGTCAGCAGCGCCAGCCCGGCAAGGGCGAGCCGGCTCTCGGCGAAGTCCGCGGCGATGCGCGCGAAAGGCGTTGGTTCGCGTTGCATGGTTTATGCCGTTGCCGCGCCGATGCGCACGCGCGGATCGAGCAGCGAGTAGGCGATATCCACGGCGAGGTTGATCAGGATGACCAGACTCACAACGATCAGCAGGTAGGCGACGATTACCGGCCGGTCGAGCACGTTGATCGAGTCGATGATCAGCTTGCCCATGCCCGGCCAGGCGAATATCGACTCGGTGACGATGGCAAACGCGATCACCGAGCCGAACTCCAGGCCGATCACGGTGACGATCGGGATCAGGATGTTCTTGAGCACGTGCACGCCGATCACGCGCGCGTTCGAAAGGCCCTTGGCGCGGGCGAATTTGACGTAATCCTGCAGCAGCGCTTCGCGCGTTCCGGCGCGCGTCATGCGGATGAGCAGCGAGAGCTCGAACAGCGCCAGATTGGCAGCCGGCAGGATCAGATGGCGGATGCCGTCCCAGGAGAGGAAACTTACCGGAATGCCGAGCAGATCGGTGGTCGGGCCGCGGCCGCCGGAGGGCAGCCAGCCGAGCTGGACCGCGAACAGCATGATCAGCATCACGCCGACCCAGAAAGTGGGCAGCGAAAAACCGAGGATGGAGCCGGTCATGATCAGCTTGCCCGGCCAGGAGTCGGGCGCGAGGCCCGCCCACAGTCCGAGCGGAATACCGAGCAGCACCGCCATGCCGGTAGCAGCTAGCGCCAGCTCCAGCGTGGCCGGCATACGCTCCAGGATCAACTGCAGCGCGGGAACGTTGTAGACGAAGGATTTGCCCAGATCGCCCGCCAAGGCGTGCTTTAGGAAAATCAGGTATTGCTGCCACAATGGCTTATCCAGCCCAAGCGCGGCGATCGCGCGCGCAATGTCGGCCTGGTCGGCTTGCGGATTGATCAGGATGTCCACCGGATTGCCGATGGCGTACACGCCGACGAACACCAGCAGCGACATGACACCCAGCACCAGCAGGCTTTGCAGCAGGCGGCGGATGATGAATGCGGTCATCGGCAACCCTAACGCGGCCTGAAATCGTGGGCGAAAGTGTATTCGTCGGTGCGCGGCGTGTAGGCGATATCCTTTTTCATCGCCCAGGAAGCGAGCTGGTGATACAGCAGTATCACCGGCACATCCTTGAGCGCGAGTGTCGCGGCTGCGCGCGCCAGCGCTTCGCGCTTGTTGTTGTCCAGGGTGGCGAAGTCCTGCTCGAGCAGCGCATCCACTTTTGGATTCGAGTAGTGGCCCCAGTTCCAGGCGCCATAGCCCTTGGCGGCGTTGGGCGTGGCGAGCAGGGCGCGCAGCGCGAGGTCGCCCGAAAACGAACCCCAACCGAGCATGGCGAAGGAAAATTCGCCCGCGCGCGCCTTGGCGAAGTACACGCTTGCGGGCATGGTTTCCACCTTGGTCTGGATGCCTACCCGCGCCAGCATCTGCGCCACCGCCTGCGCCACGCGTTCATCGTTGACGTAGCGGTTGTTGGGCGCGTCCAGCGTGATCGCGAATCCATTCGGATAACCGGCCTCGGCGAGCAGCCGTTTCGCCGCCTGCGGGTCATAGGCTTCGGGCTTGAGCGCCGCCGCATAGCCGAACACCGGCGGCGACACCAGGTTGCCCGCGGCGGTGGCGAAGCCCTCCATCACGCGCTCGACGATGGCCTTGCGGTTGATGGCCTTGGAAATGGCCAGCCTTACGCGCGCATCCTTGAACGGGTTTCGCGCCAGCGGCTTGCCCGATTTGTCAGTCACGTGCGGCGGATGGTCGCGGTACTGGTCCATGACCAGGAAAATCGTGCGCCAGGAGACCTTCTGTTCCAGGCGGAAATTCGGGTTCGCCTTGAGGCGGGTCAGATCGGCGGTGGGAATGTTCTCGATTGCATCCACGTCGCCGGAGAGCAGCGCGGCGACGCGCGCCGTATCGTCGGGCATGATGCGCAGCGTCACCTTGTCCCAGGGCGCGAGTTTTCCATTTTGTCCGCCCCAGTAGGCGTCGTTGCGCGCGAGCTCGATGCGGTCGCCCCGGATGAAGCGCACGAGCTTGTACGGGCCGGTGCCGATGGCCGCCTTGCCGCTGTCGAAATCCTGCGCGCGCGCTCCGGTGGCCGCCTTCTTTGATAGGATGAAAATCGAATCGAGGTCGTAGGGCAGCATCGCGTAGGGCGCTGCGGTCTTCAGCTGCAGCGTCCATGGATCGATGATTTTCTTCGCGACGATCGCCTTGACGAAACCGGTGAACGGACCCGGGCTCGCGGCCAGCGTTGCCGGTCGATCCAGGGAGAAAACCACGTCTTCTGCGGTGAAGTCCGAGCCGTCCTGGAACTTGACGCCGCGGCGCAGCTTGAATTCCCAGGTGGTCGGATCGATCGGGCGCCAGGACACGGCCAGGCCCGGAACGAGGCGAGCATTCGCATCGACGTTGACCAGGGCGTCGAATATCTGCCAGGCCGCGTTGTTGTTGGGTGCGATGTTGAGGAATTGCGGATCGAGCGTGGTCACCTCGGCCGCCAGACCGATGCGCAATTCCGCCGCGGCCGCGGAAAGGCTGCCGGCCAGCGA
>DATKUQ010000038.1:0-4935 GCA_035530495.1 Burkholderiales bacterium | reverse complement strand
GAAACGGCATTGTGGAGTGCGCGAGTGAATCGGCTGCAGGCTAGCTACGACCTAACCACGAGCCAGGCGCGCGTACTGCGTGCAATGGGCGAATTGTCGCCCGAGAGCTTTAAACCCCGGCATGCCGCCGCAGCGCCGACTCCCGCGGAAACTCAGGACAGTAGCTCGGCCGAGAGCTTGGGCGATTACATCCGGCTACACCGTGAATACGGGCTTCGGACTCCAAGCGTTAGTAATCAGGAACAAGGAGCAACGCAATGAACAAACGTCGTGTGATTGCCATCGTTGCGCTGGTGGGCATCGCGGCGACAGCAGCGATCCTGTGGAACGCCAAGCCTTGGGTGGCCAAGGTGAACACAGGCGCTGTCGCCGCCTCCGGAACGATCGACGCGACAGAGGTGAATATCTCGTTTCGCGTGCCGGGCACATTGCGCCGCCGCCCGGTGGACGAAGGCAGCGTGGTCAAGCCCGGCGAGTTGCTGGCCGTGTTGGACACGCGTGAGGCGAACGCGCGGCTGCGGCAGATGCAAGCTGCGGAACTGGCCGCGCAGGCCAGATTGAGAGACATGGAACAGGGCTACCGGCCGCAGGAGATCGCCGAGGCCAGGGCGCAAGTTCAACAGGTCGAAGCAAATTTGACTAATTTGAAGGAAGAAGCTCGGCGATCGGAAATCCTCTACGCGACAGGGGCGGTAAGCCGCCAGCGACGCGACAAAGACGACGCAGCCGCCAGCGTCGCGCAGGAACAGCATCAGGCCGCTGGCGAACGCCTGAAACTGCTGCAAAGCGGGTTCCGCAAGGAAACTATCGCGGCCGCGCGGGCGCAGGTCGCCGAAGCGCATGCCGCCGTAGACGCGGCCATGGTCGCGCTGGAAGATTTGCAGGTGAAGAGCACAATCAACGGCACGATCACGCGCAAGTACGCGGAGCCGGGTGAAACCCTCGCGGCAGGGCGGCCGGTAGTGACGATCACCGACGTGGCCCACCCCTGGGTGCGCGTGTACATACCGGAGAATCAGATCGGAAAAGTACGGCTGGGTGCGTCGGCCAGGATCAAGGTCGACACCTTTCCGGATCGCGAATTCGCCGGGCGGGTGAGCTACGTTTCCTCGCAGGCGGAATTTACGCCGAAGAACGTGCAGACCCAGGAAGAGCGCGTGAAGCTGGTGTTCGCGGTGAACGTGACTGCCGACAATCCTGAAGGCGTATTGAAGCCGGGCATGCCAGCCGACGTTTATATTGCGACTCGGGACGGAGCCGCCCGGTGATTCAGGCGGGCAAATTCTCTGGGCTGGACAGGCAGACTAATGCCATGAATGGAATCGCCATTCAGACCAGCGGCTTGGGCCGTGCCTTCGGCGAAATGTGGGCAGTGCGTGACCTGGACCTCGAGGTCAGGCAGGGTGAGATCTTTGGTTTGGTTGGACCGGACGGAGCGGGCAAGACCACCGCCATGCGGCTTCTGAGCGGCATACTCGCGCCCACCGAGGGCGATGCGACCGTCGCCGGATATTCGATCAAGACCGATGCGGAGTCGATCAAGACCAGGATCGGCTACATGTCGCAACGCTTCGGTCTTTACAGCGACCTCAGCGTGGAAGAGAACCTGCGCTTTTACGCCGATCTCTACGAGGTGAGCCGCAAGGAGCGCAAGCCGGCCGAAGAGCGCCTGCTTGGCTTCAGCAACCTCACCCCGTTTCGCAAGCGCCTCGCGCGCGATCTTTCCGGTGGAATGAAACAAAAGCTGGGACTCGCGTGTGCGCTCATCCACAAACCGGAAGTGCTGTTGCTCGACGAGCCCACCAATGGCGTCGACCCCGTTTCGCGGCGCGACTTCTGGCGCATTCTCTACAGCATGTTGAAGGAAGGCGTGACCATCTTCGTTTCTACCGCCTACCTGGATGAGGCCGAGCGTTGCACCCGCGTCGGACTGATGAATCAGGGCCAGCTGGTTCTTTGTGACACGCCGCGCAATCTCAAGCTGGGGATGGCCGGGCTGCTGTTCGAAGTGGAAATCGCCAATCCGCGTGCCGCTAAGGAGCAGTTGACCAAGGTACTCGGCGCGAATCGCGTAAGCCTGTTTGGCGGCAAGCTGCACATCCTCGCCGCCAATGAAGACGAGTTCGCCCTTGCCGAGAGCGCGCTCGATCAGGCCGGTATCGCAATCAGCAAGCAAAAGAGGATCGTCCCCAGCCTGGAGGACGTGTTCATCGATCAGGTTACGCAACGCGAGGTGAGGCGCGCATCATGACCAGCGACGTCGCCGTCACGGTAAAGGATCTCACCCGGGTGTTCGGCGAATTCGTTGCCGTCGATCACATCTCTTTGTCGGTTGCCAAAGGCAAGGTCTTTGGCTTTCTCGGCCCGAACGGCGCGGGCAAATCGACCACCATCCGCATGTTGTGCGGCCTGCTGCTGCCCAGCGGCGGCAACGGCACGGTCGCAGGTTTCGATGTCATGACCCAGTCGGAATTGATCAAGCGCAACATCGGCTATATGTCGCAGAAATTTTCCCTCTACGATGACCTCAAGGTCGAGGAGAACATAGACTTCTACGCCGGCATTTACAAGGTGCCAAGAGACCGGCGCGCCGCGCGCAAAGACTGGGTGCTGCAGATGGCAGGACTCAGCGACAAACGCAACCACCTTACCGGCTCGCTCGCCGGTGGTTGGAAGCAGCGCCTGGCACTGGGCTGCGCAGTGTTGCACGAGCCGTCAATTCTGTTTCTCGACGAACCCACGTCCGGTGTCGACCCCATTTCACGCCGCCAGTTCTGGGACTTGATCGCGCAACTGTCGCAGCAGGGCACCACCGTGTTTGTCACCACCCATTACATGGAAGAGGCTGAATACTGCGACGAGCTTGCACTGATCTACCGCGGCCGGATTATCGCTCAGGGCGCGCCAAAGCAAGTGAAGACAGAATCAATGCCGGAAGACATCCTGGAAATCCGCCTCGACAGACCGTTTGAAGCGCTGAATCGGCTCGAGTCCTCCGGGCTGGTACGCGAAGCCGCGCTGTTCGGGGATGCATTGCACGCTGTCGTGGCGGATGCCTCGAATGCGAGTCCATCGGTGAAGAATTTCCTGATCAAGGAAGGTTTCGATGTCGAATCGGTGACCGCGGTCATGCCCTCCTTGGAAGACGTATTCGTATCGCTGATCGAAGCGGAAGATCGCAATGCGGCGGTCAACATAGCGCTATGAGCAAGAAACCTTCTTTTTCCCTGGTGCGCCTCACGGCACTGATCGGCAAGGAATTCATCCATATTCGCCGCGACCCGCGCAGTCTGCTTATGGCATTCCTGATGCCACTGATCCTCCTGGTCCTGTTCGGCTACGCCATCACCATGGATATCAACAACCTGAACATCGCCCTGTACGACCAGGACAAGAGCGCCGCGAGCCGCGACTACGTCGAGCGCTTCCGCGCGTCCGGCTATTTCACCGTCGTGGCGGCACCCGAAAGCTACGCCGAAGCCAGCGGGCTGCTCGACCGCGGCGAGGCGCACGTGGCGCTCGTCATCCCGCGGCACTTTGCGCGCGACCTGGAGCAGCACAGAAGCGCACAAGTGCAAGCGCTTGCCGACGGCAGCGATGCCAACACCGCCACCGTTGCGCTTGGCTACGTCGAGGCGATCACCAACCGCTTCAATGAGGCGCAACTCGGGGCAAGGGTGCAGCTCGCGGTCGATAACCGGCTGCGTGTTTGGTACAACCCCGAGCTCAAGAGCCGTTGGTTCATCATTCCCGGACTGATCGCAGTGATCATGACGGTGATCACCGCGCTGCTCACTTCGCTTACCGTCTCGCGCGAGTGGGAACAGGGAACCATGGAACAGCTCATCGCCACGCCGGTGCAGCCGATCGAGCTGTTTCTTGGCAAGATGACACCGTATTTCGTGATCGGCATGGCCGACGTCCTCCTCTCCGTGGCAATGGGGGTCTGGGTATTCGGCGTGCCCTTGCGCGGCAGCTTTGTGTTTCTGCTCGCGGTCTCGGCGGTGTTCCTCGTTGGGGGCTTGAGTCTGGGCATCCTGATTTCCACCGTCGCCAAGTCTCAACTGGTTGCAAGCCAGGTGGCAATGATCGCGACCTTCCTGCCGGCGTTTTTGCTCTCCGGATTTCTGTACTCCATCGACAATATGCCGCGTTTTCTGCAGATCGTCACGCACGTGGTGCAGGCGCGCTACTACGTTGCGGTGCTGAAAAATATCTTTCTGAAGGCCAGTCCGCCAAGCTATATGCTGAACGAGCTCGCATTCCTAATCGTATTTGCGCTGGTCGTGTTCGCAGCAGCGCTGCGCAAGTTCCACAAAAGAATCGGGTAACGGCCATGTGGGAACGCATCTATCGTATGCTGGTGAAGGAGTTCATTCAGGTGCTGCGCGACCCGCGCATGAAGGCGATGATCTTCGTCATGCCGGTGGTCCAACTGATCATGTTCGGCTATGCCGTGACCACCGACGTGGATCACATCCGGACTGCGGTGTACGACCTGGACAGAAGCCCGGAGAGCCGCGCGCTGATCGAGCGTTTCACCGCGTCGGGCTACTTCACCGTGGTGGCAAGGCCAGGCGATGCGGAAACCTTGGGAAAACTCCTTGATAAAGGCGAAGTTACCATAGGCATTCAAATCGACAGCGGATTCGCCGATGATCTCAGCTCCGGTCGTCAGGCGGTGATCCAGAGCGTGGTCGACGGAACTGATTCAAACACAGGCACGGTTGCGATTGATTACGCCCAGCGCATTACCACGGAGTTCGCCAGGACGCGCAGCGCGGTACCCGCTGATGTCGCGCAGATAGCGCAGCCGCAAGCGCCGCCAGTGGAGTTGCGCTCGCGAGCATGGTTCAACCCCGACTTAAAGAGCCGCAACTACAACGTTCCCGGGGTAATCGCCGTCATTGTCCTGCTCTTCTCGCTGCTGCTCAC
>DATKUQ010000037.1:0-5178 GCA_035530495.1 Burkholderiales bacterium | reverse complement strand
GAACTCGGGACCTACGTGCGCCATCGCACGCTGTTCCTCGGTTTGAGGAGCTGGCAATAATGTGGGGATATGACGGATTTGGATACGGCGGTATTGGCATGGGAATCGGCATGCTGTTGTTCTGGGGATTGATCATCGTCGCCATCGTGGTGCTGGTGCGCGGATTCGGCGGAAGGTCCGGCGGAAGCGAGCCGAGGCTGCGCGAGAAGACGCCGCTGGACATTCTCGGCGAGCGTTATGCCAGGGGTGAGATCGACAAAGCGGAATTCGAGGAAAAGCGGCGTGACCTCTCAGCGCATTAGGCGCATGACCGTGGATGCGCAACGCAGGAATTTTCTGAAGACCGCTGGCGCAGCCGCGATGGCAGGTGCGCTGCCCGCTGCAAGCTGGTCGCGTACTGCCGCGGCGACGGCGAGGGAAGATTTCACGCCGGACGTCGAGATCGAACTCGTTGCTCAGCCGGATAAACTGCAACTGCTGCCAGGCAGCCCCACGGCGGTGTGGCGCTATGTCGGACGCGTGGTGAAGGGTCCGGCAGACGCGCTGCGGACGATTCCAGGCAGCTACGCGGGCCCAATCTTTCGATTCAGGACGGGACAGAAGGTCCGCATCCGGTTTAAGAACCAGATACCGCAGCCGAGCATCGTGCATTGGCACGGATTGATCGTTCCTGAACACATGGACGGCCATCCACGCCACGCGGTATCGCCGGGCGGCGAGTATCTATATGAATTTGCAGTCCGCAATCGCGCCGGCACCTACTGGTTCCATCCGCATCCGCATGGACTGACCGGAACCCAGGTCTACGGCGGCTTGGCGGGTCTGCTCCTGGTGAGCGACGACGAAGAACGCGCGGCGCGGCTCCCGGAGGGCGAGCGCGACATATCCATCGTGCTCGCCGACCGCACTTTCGATGCCGCAAACCAACTGGTGTACGAGGGCGCAATGGGCGGCGGAATGATGGGCGGAATGACGGGTTTTTTCGGCGAGCGCATTCTCGCCAATGGCCGTCCGTCACTTGCGTTTCCGGAAGCTGCCGGTGCCTACCGGCTGCGGCTGCTCAATGGCTCGAACTCGCGTATCTACCGCATTGCGCGATCTGACCGTAAGCCCCTGGTGGCGATCGGCTCGGACGGTGGCTTGCTCGCGGCGCCTGAGACGAGACCGTTTCTGGTGCTCGGTCCGGCGGAGAGGGCCGAACTCTGGATCGATTTTCACGACGAGTCGGCCGGCAGCACAATTGCATTGATCGCGGAGCCGCTGGACTTCGGCGGCCCCGGAATGGGAATGATGGGTGGCATGATGGGGCGCGTGAGAGGCGGCGGCCCGCAGCCCTCTGCACCCCACCCGTTCGCGTTGTTCACGGTCGCCCGAAGTGCCGTCCGCCAAGTTCTCCCGGCCCGGCTGGCCGAGCTCGCGCCGGTCGTCGCGCCACGGGGATCGCAGCGGCGAGAATTCGCGATCACCCTCGGCCAGATGCGCTGGGGCATCAACGGCCGGACGTTCGAAATGAACGAAGTCGCGCCCTATGAACGGATCCCATTCGGTGTCACCGAGGTGTGGGAATTCAGCAACCGCACGTCCATGATGGCCATGCCGCATCCGATGCATGTCCACGCGACGCAATTCCGTGTGATCGAGCGGATCGGCACGCCTCTCGGTCTCGATGGACTGCGTGCTGGTTTCCTCGACGGCGGTCTGAAAGACACGGTGCTAGTGCTGCCCGGCGAGCGCGTGCGGGTGCTGCTGACTTTCAACAGCTTCCGCGGGCTGTTTCTCTATCACTGCCACAACCTCGTGCATGAGGACATGGGGATGATGCGCAACTTCCTTGTGGCGTGAAGGCGATCGCGGTGACAAGCCAGGATCCTTTTCGGTCATAGACCGTTCGTCACGCGGGCCGTGCCGAACCGGCGTAGATGTAACTCAGCGGCCGCGGCCCTTTCGCGTATTCGACTGTCAAATTCGCGATATGGAAACCCGCTGTACCGATCAGTTCGTCCATTTTCCGGTCCAGATTGCAGCCTCCGGCGATCCTATTCCACACCGGGTTGCAACGATGCTGCCAGCGCTGTACCGACGGGTCCGGGGCGAAACCATGCTCGGCGAAGAGCAGCCGGCCTGTAGGCCTGAGCACGCGCCGCATCTCCCGCAGCGCCGCAAGTGGATCGGCGATCGTGCACAATGTGAACGTTGTGAGGACGGTATCGAGGCAATGGTCTTCGATCGGCATCGCCTCCGCCGAGTGCGCGAAGAACTCCACCGGAAACGGCATCGGCTGAGCCCTTTTGCGCGCCATGCGCAATAGATTCTCCGATGGATCTATGGCGTACAGTCGTTGTACTTGCGGCCCGTAGAACGGCAAATTCAGACCCGAGCCGATTCCCACTTCGAGGACGACGCCACGGGCCTCCGGCACAACCACCGACCGGTAGCGCGTCACCTCCTTGTTGCGCATGACGATATCCAACACGCTTGGCAGGATCCAGCTATCGTAAAGATTCATCTGTGCTCGCCTTTCCTGATCGGAACGACATCCGGTTTAGCAACGATCCGTAGTATCACGTCCGATTCCCACTCGCTGGTACGGTCATGCGAGAATCCGAGCCGCCCCTGCCCGCCGCAAACATGCCTTTTGGGATGACGTCAGTTGTGCGGAAGTGGAGCATCGTCATCATTGACTGCCTGATTTGCGGTTCGTTGCTCACCGTTCTGAACGCGATAGGGCGAACCGGCGCGAGAGCGCAAGCGCCGTCGGACCTGGCGGCGATGCGAAGATTTACGGCAGCCGGAAGCGGAACACCTGCCGCTATCTCGCCTTTAAGAATCACCAGCGCCGCCGCCAGACGGTCGAATTCCGGCCAGATTTCGATCTGCAGGCCGGCGAGACGCGGGTTTCCCTTTGGCACGTCGCGCGCAGCTCGAGCGGCGGCAGGCGCCGGAGCAAGTATGAGCGCCAGGATCAAAAGCAAGATGCGCGACCCGAGGAACGCTCGCGCGCCACGGGCGCGGATTGCATTTCCGCCGACCGCATTCGTCATTGTCGTTTCTCCTTCATTCGCGGACATCGATTTACCGTCCGAACGGCTAGGGATTATACCCCATGGAGGTATTTGACAAATACCCATTGTGGGTATATTGTGCGAATATTGCAACCCCGGTTTTGACACGATAACTATGGAATCGTCATTAGCGCTTCGCCTGGACTTGCCGCTTGAGGACATGGCCTGCGGTGCCGCGAATGAACGCGATGTGCAGCTCACATCGATCCGCGATTTTCACTCCGAGACCGGTAAGGGCATACGGGCGACGCTCAACGTTCCGGCGCTCGACGCGGCGCAGTACGTCGCGTTGCGGGAGCCCGCCTTTTTGAGGGAAACCGGCGTCGAGGTGGACACAACAAGGATTACGCCGTTAGTCGGGGCAAGACGGTCGTAGCCGTTGCAGCCGCCGGACGCGTTTTGGGCTATATCGCCATTGCCGATAAGCTGGGCGCAAGCTCCAGGGAAGCGGTCGGGATGCTTCGGCGCATGGGAATAGATGTCGTGATGCTGACCGGCGACAATGCCGCGACGGCGAAGGCGATTGCCGATGCCGCCGGCGTAGCAAAATACACGGCACAGGTGCTACCGGACGACAAGGCGGCTGCGGTGGCCGAATTCAAGTCTGCGGGACAAGTAGTCGGAATGGTAGTCGGAATGGTCGGCGACGGCGTGAACGACGCGCACGTGCTCGCCGCGGCCGGGATGCTGAATCCGGTGATTGCCGGGGCAGCAATGGCATTGTCTTCACTATCGGTAGTCAGCAACTCATTGCTACTGCGGCGATGGGGGCGGCGGTAGGGGTATTATTTCCTGTTCGATCCTGAAAACGAAAGGAGGCTTCAATGGAAACGGTGACTTTAGGAATTTCCGGAATGACTTGTGGCGGCTGTGTGCGTAGCGTCGGCAACGTACTGAATGCTCTGGACGGGGTCGCGAAGGCCGACGTCTCCTTGGACAAACGGTGCGCAATAGTGGAATACGACGCCGCGAAGCTGAACATGAATCAACTTAAACGCGCAGTTGAAGAGGCGGGATATGAAATCGCGGTCTGACGTGAAGAAGTGCGAGCATTACACGCACCATTCGGTCGTGCAGCCCGACAAGCCGAATCTGCTCAAGCGCCTGAACAGAATCGAGGGCCAGGCGCGAGGCGTCGCCAAGATGGTAGAGGAAGACCGCTATTGCGTCGACGTACTGACGCAGATCGCGGCGATACAGTCGGCGCTTGATGCGCTCGCCCTGCAGCTGCTCGAGAGCCATACGAACGGTTGTGTGCGCTCTGCGATCCGGTCCGGCGACGGCGAGGCGGCGGTGGATGAGCTCATGAACCTGGTCAAGCGTTTCGCCCGCTAATAGGGGCAGACCGCTCTAACGCGATTGGGCGACGCCTGCATGCGCCCTATTTCGAAAGAAGCTGTAACTGGAAAGCGAAAGGATATCCAAAGTTTCCCCGAAGTCAGGGTTCGCCCAAGGAATACGGACAGGGCCGTGTTATTGCACGGCTGGCTGTTTTATTCTTGTTTGGAGCGCCGATGGCGCAACCGCTGAAGCGCGTCGCGACTTGGCGCAGCTACACGAGCAACTGCCCAACCAGCAACGCCTGCCCATCGTGCACGTGAAGCTGGAGGGCCTGTCGGTGGCGGAAGCGGCGAAGCGCACCGGCATGTCGGAGTCGGCGGTCAAGGTCGGCGTGCACCGCGGACTGAAGGCGCTGGCGGCAATCATCAGGGGCGATGCATGAGAACCGACGATCTGGTGACCATGCTGGCGACCGGCGCCGGCACGGTGCAGCCGAAGCAGGCGGAGCGCCGTTATGCGAGCGCCGTCGTCTGGGGCTTGCTCGGTGCGGCGCTGCTGATGGTGCTGCTGCTAGGCCCGCGGCCTGATCTTGCGAGCGCAGTGCTGCTGCCGATGTTCTGGGTCAAGCTCGCCTTTGTCGCCGGCCTTGGCGTAGGCAGTTGGTTTGCCGCCCTGCGGCTGTCGCGCCCAGGGGCGCGGCTGGCCTGGGTGCCGGGTGCGCTCGCCGCGCCGGTGCTTGCCATGTGGCTGCTCGCCGCAATCGAGTTGGGGCAAGCCGGCGCGGCGCGGCGTGCAGCGTTGTTCTTCGGGGATACCTGGAACGTATGCCCATTCC
>DATKUQ010000036.1:0-12182 GCA_035530495.1 Burkholderiales bacterium | reverse complement strand
TGAGCGTGACAAACCCGTTGTCCATCAGCCCGTCCGGTGCGGACAGTTCGGCGAGTTCGTGCTCAAAAGTTTGGTCGAACTCGATTCCGTAGCGCGCCTCGACGGCACGCTTGTCCAAATGGAAATTGCACATCAGCTGGGTGATGACAAAGCGGCGGATCTGGTCGTCGGCGCTGAGCCGGTAGCCGCGGTCGATCGGAAGCGAGCCCTTGTCGATTGCATCGTAGTAGCGCGGCAACTTCTTCTGGTTCTGGGCATAGGCGCCGGCCACGTCGCCGATCGCCGAAACGCCCACGCCTATCATGTCAGGCGCGGATTTGACCGTGTAGCCCATGAAATTACGCGACAGGGTGCGCGACTCGACCGCGCGGGCCAACTCGTCCTCCGGCACGGCAAAATGGTCCATCCCGATAGGACGGTAGCCGGCTTGCAGGAAGGCCTCGCGCGCAAGGCAGAACAATTCGAGCTTTTGTGTTGCTGAGGGCAGCATGGCAGGATCGAAGCCCTTTTGCTGGGTGCGCAACCAGGGGACGTGCGCGTAAGAGTAGACGGCGACGCGCTCGGCGCGCAGCTCGATCACGGATTGCAATGTCTTCGCGAACGTTTCCGGCTTTTGCAGGGGCAGACCATAGATGAGGTCGATGTTGATCGAGCCGAAGCCGGCGCGGCGGCTGTAGTCGAACAATTCGCGCGTCTGCTGCTCGGTCTGATTGCGGCTGATGATGGCCTGCACCTCGGGATCGAAGTCCTGCACTCCCATCGACAGTCGGTTGAAACCCATCGAGCGCAGCAGATCGATCTGCCCGTGGCTGGTGACCCGCGGATCGACCTCGATTGCGGCCTCCGCGTCCGCCGCGATGTCGAAACACTCGGTCACAACCTGCTGCAGCGCGCGCATTTCGTCGATGGCGAGGTAAGTGGGCGTGCCGCCGCCCCAATGGTATTGCACTACCGTGCGGCGCGGCTGCAGGCGCCGCGCGACCTCGCGGATCTCGCGATGCAAATAGGTCAGGTATTTTTGCTCGACCTCGCGATGCCGGGTGATGACCACATTGCAGCCGCAGAAGGTGCAGCGATGCTCGCAGAAGGGCAGGTGCACATAGAGCGAGAGCGGGTCCGACGGACGCCCAGCCGCCTGTGCGAGCGAGTCGAAGTAGGCGGCAGCGTCGTAATCGGTGCCGAACTCGATCGCGGTCGGATACGACGTGTAGCGCGGCCCCGGCCGATCGTATTTGCGCAGCAGATCGGGCGTGACTTGAATGAAGGATGGTGCGGATTCCAACGTGGAACTCCTGGTGTTAGCGCATTCGAGATCTGGACTGGGACCGACCGATCGAGCATGGGCGCGCCCAGAATGCGCATTTCACGGCTAGGCCGGCATACTCGCGCAATCGACCGATAAATGCGGACGACGCGAATGGTTATCATAACATGAGAGCTGGAGGTCAAGACACTTCTGTCAGCGGACAATGGTCAACTGCCCGGCTTGCCGTCGCGGCCCACGGCCCAGACGGCCGCCTCCAGGCGCGAGCGGAAGCCGAGCTTTTTCAGCAGATTCTTGACGTGGACCTTTACCGTCGCTTCGGTGATGTCGAGGCTGCGCGCGATCAGCTTGTTCGACAGGCCGTGCACCAGCCCATCCAGAATCTCTTGTTCGCGCCTGGTCAGCGTGGCGCTGTCGCGCTGATTCGCCGTCGCCTCTTCGCGGATGGCGCGCGCGAGCAGGCCGTTCAGCCGTTCGCCGATCACGGTACTGCCGTTCAGCGTCTGGTCGATGGCGGCGAGCAGATCCTCAGGCTCCATGTCTTTCAGCAGGTAGCCGTCCGCGCCGCTGCGGATCGCGGCCACCAGGTCGTCCGCATTGTCTGAGACGGTAAGGATTACCACGCGGCAATCCAGGCCGGCGTCCCGGATCGCCTTGAGCGTGTCGATGCCGTTCATGCCCTTCATGTGCAGGTCGAGCAGGATCAGGTCGGGGTCGAGTTCCTTTGCCTTGGCCACACCCTGCTCGCCGCTGGAGGCTTCGCCTAGCAGTTGCAGGTGAGGGGCCATGGCGATCAGCTGCGACACCCCTTTGCGAAACAGCGGGTGGTCGTCGATGATCAGTATGCGATTGCCTTCGCTCATGCGATCACCTCGTTCGTCGGCTTTGTGACGGCCTGGAACGGCCCTCGGGGTGAAAATTCAAGTTCGACGCGGGTGCCGCCCTCGGCGCGTCTGGCCACCTGCAGCGTGCCTCCGAGCGTTGCGGCGCGGTCGCGCATGATCGCCAGGCCATAATGATGCGTCGGTGGTTCGGCGTCCCTGATGCCGACCCCGTCGTCCTCCACGGTCACGCGGATGCGGCCGCGATCGATCGCGAGCCCCACGTCGGCACTGCTCGCGTGGGCATGATGCTCGACGTTGGCGAGCGCCTCGCGCACCACCTGCAGCACGTGTATCTGCTCGCCCGAGTCGAGTTCATGGCCGAGGAGCCGGTCGTGCAGCCGCACCTGGATTTTGGCGCGCTGTGAAAACTCGCGTATCGTTTCCTGCAGCGCTTCGGACAGGCCGCGCCCGTCGATGCGCAAACGGAAAGTGGTGAGCAGTTCGCGCAGTTGCCGGTAGGCGTTGTTGATTCCGAGCTTGAGTTCATCGACCACTTCGACCGTCTGCTCGCGCGTGCCGCCCGTGTTGAACTGCTGTTTCAGGCGCGCGACCTGGATATTGAGGTAGGTCAGGGACTGCGCGAGGGAATCGTGCAGTTCGCGCGCGATGACCGAGCGCTCTTCGAGCAATGCGATGCCGCGACGCTCGTCGCTGCGCTTGGCGGTGGCGAAAGCGGCGCCGATGTGGTGGCCGATCGATCCCAGCAGTTTCAATTTCCACTCTTCGATCTGCGTGTCCGCGGGGTGCTGCAACAACATCACCCCGTAGGGTTTGCCGCCCTCGGACAGGGGCACCGAGAGCATGCGCTCCGCGCCGTCGCCGACAATGCGTATTCCGGCATCGACCGCCCCGGTGCCGAAGCACTCGTCGCAGCGATCCTGCTGGCACCATGACTTGGCTTGTTCGCTGTCGGCATGCAGAGCGACGGGAAAGCCGCGCCGGTCGCTCTCCTCGCGCGCGCAGATCGCACCTGCCTTGAGCCCGGTGACGCGCTCGATGTCGCGCATCACCGCTTCGAGCGTTGCCTGGGAAAGCGGATTCTCCGCCAGCGTGCGCGTGGTGTTGTACAGGATTTCCAGCGACACGTTGGTCCGCTCCAGCTGCTCGGTCTTTTCCTGCACCCGCGCCTCCAAGGTCGCGTAGCTGCGCGAGAGGTCTTCGACCATGTAATTGAACGACTGGCCGAGCTGGCCCAATTCGTCCTCGCCCACATGCCGCGCACGCACGGTGAAGTCGCCGATGCGCACGCGGCGGGCGCATTGCAGCAAATCGCCCAGCGGAACGATGACCTGCGCGTGCATGAGGAACAGCGAAACGAATACCACCACTACGATCACGAACAGTCCGGCCCCCTGGATCAGCCGCAGGGCCTGGATGCGCCGTTCCAGATCGTGATCGAGAAGGTAGACCAGCCGGTCGATATCGAGGACATAAGCGGTCATGCGCGGCACGAACGCCTCGCGCGCGGCGGCGCCCTCGGTGACTGCGCGCATAACCGCGGGTTTGAGCGTGCCCGACCACATGGCCGTAACGCGGTCGTAGGCGCGGCGCGTCGGGTTGCTGGGATCCGCAGGGATGCTGTCGACGAGCTGCGGGCTCTTGAGTCGCGCTTCGAAATCGGTCATCGCCTGGCGCAGATCGTCCGGGGTTTGTCCGCTGTCCCGCGCGCGCAGCACCTGCAGCGTGATCCAGTAGGACTGCATGCGCAGACTGCCGGCGAGATTGATCGCGGCGGCCTTGCCGGTCGATAGTTCGGCAAACACTGTGGCGCTGATGGTCGCCGCGAGCGCGAGCAGGACGATGGTGCCGAGGGCTATCCCGAGCCTTACCACCAGCGACTCGGAAAAAAAGCGTCGATCCATTTTCATAAAGCTTTGCTCCTGCGCCTAAGGCGGGTGCCTACGGCATGTTACGGCGCACCGTGCCGCCGTCCTGATGTACGCCATGTTAACAGACCCTGACACGGCTTATTCGGTGTTACTCCCATTTTGCACGCCTGCCCCTGGACGCGCCACCGCACACGGCGGCAGGTGCCTGCAAAGCCAGCAGGAATAGGGTGTTCGGCAGTATTACTCCCTTGCGCGGGCCTACCCCCAAGTGAGTAGAAACGCGCGTTCGTGGGCGAATTCGGCCTATTCCATGCTGATGCGCGCGCGCCTAGACTGCGGCTCTATTGGATAACAAACGGATCGAGGGACGCTGAATATGTCGGACATCAAGCAATGGAACGTGGAGGACGAAAAGTTTTGGGAATCCACCGGCAAGCGTATCGCGAATCGCAATCTGTGGATTTCGATTCCGAGCCTGCTGGTCGGATTCGCCGTGTGGATCCTGTGGAGCATGGTGACCGTGCAGATGATCAACGCCGGGTTTCCGTTCAAGCCGGTGGAACTGTTCACGCTGTCGGCGATCTCCGGCCTCACCGGCGCGACGCTGCGCATCCCGAGCAGCTTTTTCATCCGTATCGCCGGGGGCCGCAACACCATCGTTTTCACCACTGCGCTGCTGATCATTCCCGCGCTGTTCACCGGAATCGCGTTGCAGGACAAGAGTACGCCGCTATGGGTGTACCAGATCCTCGCATTCCTGTGCGGCTTCGGTGGCGGCAACTTCGCCTCCTCCATGTCCAACATCAGCTTCTTCTTTCCGAAGAAAATGCAGGGCCTAGCGCTCGGGCTGAACGCAGGCCTGGGCAATGCCGGCGTGACCACGATGCAGATCGTGGTGCCGCTGGTGATGACCTTCGGCCTTTTCGGTGCGCTCGGCGGCCCCGGAATTCCGCTGGTGCAGGCATCGGGCAGCCTGTTCGGCAAGTCCGCGGTCGGGGCGATCACCTATATTCAGAATGCCGGCTTCGTCTGGCTGCTGCTGCTGATCCCGCTCGCCGGCATTGGTTGGTTCGGCATGAACAACATCCGCACCGAGGAAGTCTCGCCGCACATCGGCTCGCCGCTCGCCGCGATGAGCAAGATCACGGGCATGCTGATGATCGGTTTTGTCACCTCGGCCGCAGGTCTGTATCTGCTGCTGCCCGCGCCCTTGGGCTTGGGTGCCCCCGGCTGGGCGAAATGGTTCATCCTCGCCGGCATCATCGCCGCCACCGTGTTCCTGATGAAGCTGATACCCGGCGATATCAAGCCCAACCTTCAGCGCCAGTTCAAGATTTTCGGCAACAAGCACACCTGGGTCATGAGCATCATCTACACCATGACTTTCGGCAGCTTCATCGGCTATTCGGCCGGCTTCGCGCTGGCGATCAAGGTGATCTTCGGCTTCAGCCACACCATGGGCGCGGACGGCAACATGGTCAATACGCTCAATCCGAACGGCCCGTCGGCGTTGATGTATGCCTGGATGGGGCCCTTCATCGGCGCGCTGATCCGGCCGGTCGGGGGCTGGATTGCCGACAAGGTGGGCGGCGCCAAGGTGACCCAGATCGTCTCCATCGTGATGGTCGGCGCCGCGCTCGGCGTCGCGTATTACATGAAAGCGGCTTACCAGTCCGCGACGCCGGAGCAGTATTTCCTGCCGTTCTTCATCCTGTTCCTGATCCTGTTTGCCGCCACGGGCATCGGCAACGGTTCCACTTTCCGCACCATCGCGATCGTGTTCCCGAAAGAGCAGGCCGGCCCGGTGCTCGGCTGGACCTCGGCGGTCGCAGCCTACGGCGCTTTCATCATCCCGCAGGTATTCGGCGAGCAGATCAAAGCAGCCACGCCGGAGAACGCGCTGTATGGCTTCGCCATCTTTTACGCCGCGTGCCTGGCGCTGAACTGGTGGTACTACCTCGGTCCGAGGGCGGAATTCGACAATCCGTGACGCGCGAGGATAGTTACCGACGTGAACATCGCAAGCATAAATTCCGAGCGCTTCTGGCAGACCCCTGGAGGCAAGCACCATGGCAAATCATGTTCTGACGCACTGGAACGCCGAGGACCCAGGCTTCTGGGAGAGCGAGGGCCGCGGCATCGCCAGCCGCAACCTGTGGATCTCGATTCCGGCGCTGATGCTGGCGTTCGCAGTGTGGATGGTGTGGAGCGCGGTGGTGGTGAATCTGCCAAACGTCGGCTTCAGGCTCACCACGCGGGAACTGTTCTGGCTCGCGGCGCTGCCGGCGCTGTGCGGGGCGACGCTGCGCCTGTTCTATGCGTTCATGGTCCCGCTGTTCGGCGGCCGCCGCTGGACCGCGATCTCGACTGCCTTGCTGCTGCTGCCGGCGGTCGGCATAGGCTATGCGGTCAGGGATCCGAGCACGAGTTATTCGACGCTGGCCGTACTGGCGCTGCTGTGCGGGCTCGGCGGCGGCAACTTCGCCTCGAGCATGGCCAACGTCAACTTCTTCTTCCCCAAGGCGCAGAAGGGAACGGCGCTGGGCCTGAACGCCGGCCTGGGCAATCTCGGCGTGTCGCTGGCGCAGTTCGTCGTGCCTGCGGTAATCAGCCTGGGGATATTCGGCGCCCTGGGCGGCGCGCCGCAGACCTGGACCCGCGGCGGCGAAGTCAGGCAGATGTGGCTGCAGAATGCAGGCTTCATCTGGGTGCCGTTCATCGTCGCCTGCGCGCTGGCGGCATGGTTCGGCATGAACGACATGGCGCCTGGCAAGACGCCGTTCTCCGGGCAGGCGGCAATCTTCCGCAACAAACACAGTTGGATCATGTGTTGGCTCTACCTGGGGACGTTCGGTTCGTTCATCGGCTACTCGGCGGGTTTCCCGCTGCTGATGCAAAGCCAGTTTCCGCAGGCCGACGCGCTGTCGTATGCCTGGCTGGGGCCGCTGATCGGCGCGCTGTTTCGCCCCCTCGGCGGCTGGTTCGCAGACAAGCTGGGCGGTGGACGCGTGACCCTGTGGAGCTTCGTCGCAATGGCAGGCGGGGTATTGGGCGTGCTGGCCTTTCTTCCATATGGCGGCCAGGACAGCGGCTTCTACGGCTTCCTCGCGATGTTCATGTTGCTGTTCGCGACATCGGGCATCGGCAACGGCTCCACCTTTCGCATGATCCCGGTGATATTCATGAATCAACGCGAGCGCGCCGCAGCCGGCGGCGGGGCGGCGGCGGAGGAGCAGGCGGCGCGCGATGCCAACGTGGAGTCAGCGGCAGCGCTCGGCTTCGCTTCGGCGATCGGGGCATACGGCGGCTTCTACATTCCGCTGAGCTACGGTGTGTCGATTTCGCTGAGCGGCGCGGCGAACGCCGCGCTGGAAATATTCTTGGTGTTTTACCTCACCTGCATCGCAGCGACGTGGTGGTACTACGCGCGGCGCAGGGCACCGATGCCGTGCTGAGCTGGGCGGCATCGAGGTCTGGCAGGGTCGATTCACGCAACGGAAGGGAACGAACATGAGTCATTTTCTCGATCGCCTTACTTATTTTGCACAGGAACGGGAGCCGTACGCCGACGGCCACGGCAGGATGACGCGCGAGGACCGCAGCTGGGAGGAAGGCTATCGCCAGCGCTGGCAGCACGACAAGATCGTGCGCTCGACCCACGGCGTCAACTGCACCGGCTCGTGCAGCTGGAAAATCTACGTCAAGGGCGGGATCGTCACCTGGGAGACGCAACAGACCGACTATCCGCGCACGCGTCCCGACTTGCCCAATCACGAGCCGCGCGGCTGCGCGCGCGGGGCTTCGTATTCCTGGTACATGTACAGCGCCAACCGGGTGAAGTACCCCATGGTGCGCGGGCGCCTCATGCGTGCTTGGCGCGAGGCGCGCAAGTCGCTCGGTCCGGTGGAAGCATGGGCCTCGATTGTCGAATCGCCGCAAGCCTCGAAGGACTACAAGTCGCGCCGCGGGCTCGGCGGTTTCGTGCGATCGAGCTGGGACGAAGCGAACGAGATCGTCGCTGCCGCCAATGTGTATACGATCAAGCGCTACGGTCCTGACCGGGTGGTCGGATTTTCGCCGATTCCGGCGATGTCCATGGTGTCCTACGCCGCCGGCAGCCGCTACCTGTCGCTGATCGGCGGCGTGTGCATGAGCTTTTACGACTGGTATTGCGATCTGCCGCCGGCCAGCCCGCAGACCTGGGGCGAGCAGACCGACGTGCCGGAGTCGGCCGACTGGTACAACTCCACCTTCATCATGGCCTGGGGCTCGAATGTGCCGCAGACGCGCACCCCCGATGCGCATTTCTTCACCGAAGTGCGCTACAAGGGGACCAAGATCGTTTCTATCACCCCAGACTACGCCGAAGTGGCCAAGTTCGGGGATCTCTGGCTGCACCCCAAGCAGGGCACCGATGCGGCGCTGGCGATGGCGATGGGCCACGTGATCCTGAAGGAATTCCACCTCGATCAGCCGTCGGCCTACTTCCAGGACTATGCGCGCCGCTATACCGATTTGCCGATGCTGGTGAAGCTGGTGCAGCGCGACGGGCGCTATGTGCCCGACCGTTTCCTGCGCGCGACGGATTTCTCCGACAAGCTGGCGCAGGCGAACAATCCGGAATGGAAGACGGTGGCCTTCGACGAGCGCTCCGGCAAGGTGGTGGTGCCGAACGGCTCGATCGGATTCCGCTGGGGACAGACCGACGGCAAATGGAATCTGGAGGAGAAGGAGGCGGGGGGAGGGGAGGCGAAGCTGTGTCTGTCGCTGATCGACCGGCGCGACGCGGTGGCGCCGGTCGCCTTTCCTTATTTCGGCGGCATCGTCACCGAGAACTTCACCCACAACGAGCAGGGCAAGGATGTGCTGCTGCGTAACGTTCCGGTGAAAAAACTGCAGCTCGCCGAGGGCGAGTGCGTGGTGGCGAGCGTGTTCGACCTGCTGCTGGCCAACTACGGCATCGACCGCGGCCTGGGCGGCGGCAACGTCGCCTCCGCGTTCGAGCAAAACGTTCCCTACACGCCGGCATGGCAGGAATCCATTACCGGGGTCAAAGCGGCGGACGTGATCACGGTCGCGCGCCAATTCGCCGACAACGCCGACAAGACGCAGGGCAAGTCGATGGTGATCATCGGCGCCGGCATGAACCACTGGTACCACTGCGACATGAACTATCGCGGCATCATGAATATGCTGATGATGTGTGGCTGCGTCGGCGTTTCCGGCGGCGGCTGGGCGCACTACGTGGGGCAGGAGAAACTGCGGCCGCAGACCGGCTGGACTGCGCTCGCCTTCGCGCTCGACTGGCATCGCCCGCCGCGGCAGATGAACTCGACTTCGTTCTTTTACGCGCATACCGATCAATGGCGCTATGAGAAGCTTGCGATCAGCGAAATTCTTTCGCCGTTGGCCGACCCGAAGGATTACAGCGGCTCGCTCATCGACTACAACGTGCGCGCCGAGCGCATGGGCTGGCTGCCGTCGGCGCCGCAGTTGCAGACCAATCCGATCAAGGTGGTAAAGGACGCGCAGGCTGCCGGCATGGATCCCAAGGACTATGCGGTCAAATCGATCAAGGACGGCTCGCTGCGGCTCGCCTGCGAGGATCCGGACAATCCGGTCAATTTCCCGCGAAATCTGTTCGTCTGGCGCTCCAACCTGCTCGGTTCCTCCGGCAAGGGGCACGAGTATTTTCTCAAGCACCTGTTGGGCACGACGCACGGGGTGCAGGGCAAGGAGCTCGGGGCCGCCGGTGACGCCAAGCCCGAGGAAGTTGTCTGGCGCGACGCGGCGCCCGAGGGCAAGCTCGACCTGCTGGTAACGCTGGACTTCCGCATGTCGACGACGTGCCTGTATTCGGACATCGTGCTGCCCACCGCCACCTGGTACGAGAAGAACGACCTCAACACCTCCGACATGCACCCGTTCATCCATCCGCTGTCGGCGGCGACCGACCCGGCATGGGAGGCGAGGAACGACTGGGAAATCTACAAGGGCTTCGCCAAGAAGTTCTCCGAGGTCTGCGTCGGCCACCTGGGCGTGGAAAAGGAACTTGTGCTGACGCCGATGATGCACGACACGCCGGGCGAGCTGGCGCAGGCGCTGGACGTCAAGGAATGGAAAAAAGGCGAGTGCGAGCTGGTTCCCGGCAAGACCGCCCCCGCGATGACCGTGATCGAGCGCGATTACCCGAATACCTACAAGAAATTCACTGCGCTGGGGCCGTTGATGGCGAAGGTCGGCAACGGCGGCAAAGGCATCGCATGGAATACCGAGCACGAGGTGCAGCAGCTGGGCGCGCTCAACTACGCCGTGACCGACGATGGCATCACCAAAGGCATGCCGAGGATAGAGACCGACATCGACGCCTCCGAGGTCATTCTGATGCTGGCGCCGGAGACCAACGGCGAAGTGGCGGTAAAGGCCTGGGAGGCGCTGTCGAAAATCACCGGACGCGAGCATGCGCACCTGGCGCGCCCGAAGGAGGACGAGAAGCTGCGCTTCCGCGACCTGCAGGCGCAGCCGCGCAAAATCATATCCAGCCCGACTTGGAGCGGCATCGAGTCGGAAAACGTCAGCTACAACGCCGGCTGGACCAACGTCAACGAGCTGATTCCCTGGCGCACCCTGACCGGACGCCAGCAGTTCTATCAAGACCACAAGTGGATGCTGGATTTCGGCGAAGGGCTGTGCGTGTATCGCCCGCCGATCGACCTGAAGACCACCCGTGCCATGCGCGGCAAGCGCAGCAACGGCAACCCCGAGGTGATGCTGAACTTCATCACGCCGCACCAGAAATGGGGCATTCACTCGACTTACACCGACAATCTGCTGATGCTGACGCTGTCGCGCGGCGGGCCGATCGTGTGGCTGTCCGAGGACGATGCGAAAAAGGCCGACATTGTCGACAACGACTGGATCGAACTCTACAACGTGAACGGCGCGATTGCGGCGCGGGCGGTGGTGAGCCAGCGAGTGCTGCCCGGCATGTGCATGATGTATCACGCGCAGGAGAAAATCGTCAATACGCCGGGCTCGGAAATCACGGGAACGCGCGGCGGCATTCACAACTCGGTGACGCGCATTGTCACCAAGCCCACGCACATGATCGGCGGCTATGCGCAGTTGTCCTACGGCTTCAACTACTACGGCACGATAGGCACCAATCGCGACGAGTTCGTGGTGGTGCGCAAGATGAAAAAGGTGGACTGGCTCGACGAGCCCGCCGTCGCGGAGACACAAGGAGCACATTCATGAAAGTTCGCGCTACATTCCGGACCCCTCCCGCCCCCCGCCGTCACCTCCCGCAAGCGGGAGGGAGGGAGCTTATTCAGTGCGGCATCCGCCGCACAGGAGTGAAATCATGAAAGTTCGCGCTCAAATCGGCATGGTGTTGAATCTGGACAAGTGCATCGGCTGCGCCGTCGGGAACCCACCCGCCCCAACCCTCCCTCCCGGCGGGAGGGAGGGGGTGAAGTCAGTTCTGCATTTGTCGGATAGGAGGTTGGCATGAAAGTACGCGCTCAAATCGGCATGGTGCTGAATCTCGACAAATGCATCGGCTGTCACACTTGTTCCGTCACCTGCAAGAACGTGTGGACCAACCGCGAAGGCATGGAATACGCCTGGTTCAACAATGTCGAGACCAAGCCCGGCATTGGCTATCCGAAGCAGTGGGAAAACCAGGAGAAATGGAACGGCGGCTGGGTGCGCAAGAACAGCGGCAAGATTCAGCCCAAGCAGGGCGGCAAGCTGGAAGTGCTGCTGAAGATATTCGCCAATCCCAACCTGCCGCAGATCGACGATTACTACGAACCGTTCACCTACGATTACCAGCATCTGCACAACGCGCCGGAAATGAAGGCGCCGCCGACTGCGCGCCCGCGCTCGCTCCTGACCGGGGAGCGCATGGAAAAAATCGAAGGCGGGCCGAACTGGGAGGAAATCCTCGGCGGGGAGTTCGCCAAGCGTTCCAAGGACGCGAATTTCGAGGCGATGCAGAAGGAGATGTACGGGCAGTTCGAAAACACCTTCATGATGTATTTGCCGCGTCTGTGCGAGCACTGCCTCAATCCGACCTGCGTGGCCTCATGCCCCTCGGGCTCGATCTACAAGCGCGAGGAAGACGGCATCGTGCTCATCGACCAGGACAAGTGCCGCGGCTGGCGCATGTGCGTGTCGGGCTGCCCGTACAAAAAGATCTAC
>DATKUQ010000035.1:0-5426 GCA_035530495.1 Burkholderiales bacterium | reverse complement strand
TCCGGCCAAGGCAGGCGTGAGCGCGAAAGTCAAAGCAATTCCAATTGCTGCTAATACGCGCATCTAGAGCTCCTTAGTTCGGGTTTCGATGTGCGCGGATGCCTGCTCTCGCGCTCCGAGCGCCAATACGCCAAGTTCATGATGTTCCTGCTTCGGCGCAGGCGTCCGCCGCGCCGCGCCAGCCCGGGGGCATCCCGGCAGCCGCGCTCAGCATACCCAGGGAACCCGCCTCGTATCCGTCCACTGCGAAGACCATGGTCTCGTCCGCGGCCTGCAGCGCAGCTATGTAGAGCAGTGGCAAATAATGCTCGGGCGTCGGCACCGACAGGTGCGCGTCCTCGCCCATTTGTTCGACATCGATCAGCAACTGCTGCCTGCCCGAGGCGAGGGCGGCGCGGACCTGCTCATTGAAGCGCTTCGACCAATCGTAGGCGGCCGCGTCCTCGCTGCGCAGCATCAAGTTGTGCACCACGTTCCCGCTGCCGATGATGAGCACACCCTCATCGCGCAGCGGCGCGAGCTGCTTGCCCAGGTCATAATGAAAACGCGCCGGCTTGGTCGCGTCCATACTCAGTTGCACCACGGGAATATCGGCATCCGGGAAAGCATGCACCAATACCGACCAGGTGCCGTGGTCCAGACCCCAAGCCTGGTCAAGCTGCACCTCCAGCGGGGCAAGCATTTCGCGCACGCGCGCAGCCAGCCCGGGATCGCCCGGCGCCGGATATTGGATATCGAACAGGGCCTGCGGAAAGCCGCCGAAATCGTGGATCGTCCGCGGCTTGGCCATCGCCGTCACCGCGGTGCCGCGCGTGAACCAGTGGGCGGAAATCGCCAGAATCGCCTTCGGCCTGGGCACGCCCGCGCCGAGCTTGCGCCAGGCTTCGGTGTACCGGTTGCTGGCGAGCGTGTTCATCGGGCTGCCGTGGCCGAAGAAAATGACCGGCATGCGCGCTCTGTTTGCGTTGCTCATCGTGACTGCCTTTCCAATCGAATATCACAGGGTCGCGGGCGGCGATTACGCAGCGAATTTCTTCACCGCCTTCTCGTCCCAGAGGATGCCGGTACCCGCAGTCTCGGGGATCACGACATGGCTGCGCTTCACCGCCAGCGGCTCGGCGAGGATCGGTTCGGCCCAGTCCACGTATTCCAGCCAGTGGCAGGTCGGAGTAAGCGCGAGCAGGTGGCAACTCAACTCCGGGAACAGATGCGATGACATCTCCATGCCCGCGGCCTGCGCCAGCGCCGCGGCGCGCATCCAGCCCGTGACCCCGCCGATGCGCTGCGCGTCCGGCATGACGTAGTCGCATGCGCCCGCCGCCAGCGCCTGCGCCATCTGTTCCGGACCCATGAAGTTCTCGCCGATCTGCACGGGCGTCTCGAGCGCGTCGGCGATGCGGCCATTCCCGTCGAAGTCATCGGCGCGCGTCGGTTCCTCGATCCAGTGCAAACCTCCCGCGTCGTCAAGCATATGCCCGCGCCGGATCGCCTCGTTCACGCTGAGCGCTTGGTTGAAGTCGCACATCAGCGTGATCGCCGGTCCAACGGCTTTTTTCACCGCGCGCAGCGCGGCGAGATCGTCCTTCGCCTCGGGCCGCCCCAAACGCAGCTTGACCGCGGAAAAGCCCTCCTTCACCAACGCGTCGGCCTCACGCGCGAGCTGCTTCAGCGGCATGATGCCCAGGCCCTTGGAATTGTAAGCGCGTATCGGGCGCGGTGCGCCGCCGAGCAGTTTGCATAGCGGCTGGGCCAGCGATTGGGCATATGCATCCCAGGCCGCCATGTCGATGCCGGCCAGTGCAAACAGTACGATATTGTGGACTCCGAGCAAGGCATAATTCCGGCGCAGCTTGCGCTCGATCTCGAACGGCGCCACGGCATCGCCGGCGAGCATCTCGCCCATCGCCTCGACCAGCGCGACGATCGGGCGCAAATTCTGCCGACCGATCGCGAACAGGTAGGTGCGTCCGGTGATGCCTGCCGTCGTCTCCAGGTCGATCAGCACCAGCGGAGCCATGCTCACCGCGCCGCTGCTGGTCTGCAGCGGCAATTTCATCGGCACCACCACCGGCCGCACGCGCAGCCGGCGTACGTTCAGTTTCGAGTCTTTCACTATTGTGTCCTTGCGAGCCACACTTTGGCAAAGCCGGCATTATCGCATCGCCAGACCCCAGCGCTTGCGCGCATGGATGTCGCCGGTCGCGATGCTAATTACCCTGGGGAAGCGCATTTCACCACCTGGATTTGCTCAAGCGCCTCGTCTGCGGCGCCAGCGGATTCGCTTCAAGGCGCATTCGGATCCGGCATCCTCGAAGGTCTCCCGCATCGGGCGGTTCGTGCTATACATAAGCAGCCGGCACGAGTACCGGCATTGTAGGAGATAAGCGCGGTTTTCTCCTAGCTGCAGCAATACTGCGGAAACGACCTGGCAATCTTGACACCATGATGAATCCCACTACCACAGACCCTTTCCAAAGCGAAATAGTTCGCGCAATCTCCCGCGAGGAAATGGCGGCACTTCCGCTCCGGCGTTATGAGGGTGACGTGTGCCTGGTGGCGACCATGGAGGACTTGGAGCGCGCGCTGGCGGATCTGCGGCAGGATGAAGTAGTCGGTTTCGATACCGAGACGCGGCCAGCGTTCAGGAAAGGCGAAGCGTATCTGCCCTGCCTGGTCCAGGCGGCCACCGCGCACTGCGTGTATTTGTTCCAGTTGCGCCAATCGCAGGCTTTCCCTGTCCTCGCCGAAATGTTGGAGGAAACGCGGGTGGTCAAGGTCGGCGTGGCGGTCGCGAACGATTTGCGCTCGCTCAAGCTGCTGTTTCCGTTCGCGGAAAGGAATGTAGTCGATCTGGGTATCGTTGCCCGGCGCCACCGCCTGAACCAGACCGGCTTGCGCAACCTCGCCGGAATTTTCCTCGGACTGCGCGTTCCCAAAGGTGCGCGCACGTCGAACTGGGCCGCGCCGCGCCTGTCTGCGGCACAAATTACTTACGCCGCCACGGATGCCTGGATCTGCCGCGAATTGTTCCTGCAGTTCCGGACTCGGGGACTGCTGCAAGCGCAGCGGCCCACCCAGGCCCAGGCTCCGGGCGCAGCCCAGGCAGGCGCGCGCGAAGACTGAGGTCGACTCCGCCGCGAAGCCTTAGGACAGGCTATTTTCTGTTATAATTCAACGTCATTTAGGTTTACCCAAGCGAGAAGGAAACTACAGATGAATGTCATTTGGCGTTTTTACATGGATGGCGGCCACCGCTGGAACTGGCAACAGATCGGCGCCGGCCAGGCCGTGGTGGCGGAATCGTCCAAGGGTTACACTAATTACGAAGCTTGCCTGGCCAATGCAAAAGACCGTGGCTACGTATTTTTGCCGGCCCAGGGCAAACGGGCGCCGGGGCGCTAGGCTATGGAAAACCGCTACGGTTTCGGCAAATCGGTCGACCTGAGCTTCGATCAGGCGCTGGCCAAGGTCACCGCGGAATTGCAGAAAGAGGGCTTTGGCGTGTTGACCGAGATCGACGTCGCCGCCACTATGAAAAAGAAACTCGATTACACCATTCCGCCCTACCGCATTTTGGGTGCCTGCAACCCTGCATACGCCAAGCGAGCCCTCACGGCGGAGCCTAGTATCGGCCTGCTCCTGCCCTGCAACGTCGTCGTTCGCCAGGACGCAGCCGGCACGGTACAGGTGGAATTCCTGGACCCTGGAATGATGGGGCAGATGACCGACAATCCCGATGTCGCTCCGGTCGGCATTGAAGTGCGCGAAAAGCTGCAACGGGTGATGCGCGCGCTCTGAGCGGCGACGGAGCGCCGTGCGGCGCTATAGCCGCGATCATGGCTTCGAATTCAACATGCTCCCGGACACTCTCCGTGCGCCGCTGTAGCGCCTCGCCCAGTAGTGTTCCTGCAGATCGTCGATCCTCACCGTCTGACCGGTTCGGGGTGCGTGAACAAACAGGTTATTGCCCAGATAGATACCGACGTGCGAGAAGGCGCGGCGCATGGTATTGAAAAACACCAAGTCCCCCGGCTCGAGTTCATCCTTGGGTACCGGCGTGCCGGCCTTACTGATTTCGCGCGAAACGCGAGGCAGTATTAGCCCCATACCCTCGCGGTAAACGTAGTCGACAAAGCCGGAGCAATCAAAACCGGTCTGCGGCCTGTCGCCACTACGACGATAGCGCACGCCGATCAGGTCCAGGGCGCGATCGACGATCGCTTGCATAGCATCGGGATAGCGCATGGACACGGATCCGGGCTCCGGCGTGCGTGCGGGCAAGTCGCCGGCGAGCGCGCCCCGAGCAAGCAAGGCGCAAGCGAAAAAACTCGCGTGCAGGAGAATCTTCAGATCCATGCGGCGCAATATACCGTTCCGCGGCCCGGCCTACAAACCGAATTTTGCAGCCTCGACGCGAAGATGCGCTCCGGTGTCAGAAGCGGACCCAAAAAAGATGCGTCAGGCCGGCGCCGGAATCCCACGCGCTGCGCTCACGCGGGTCAGCAGAGAGTCTAGCCGGCCAGGCGAACCACCACGTACATAAAACCCGCCCCCAGGCAGGTAAGCGCGATGAGGCTGCCGGCAATCGCCGGCCGGTTCTGGGAATGCGCCTCGGGCAGGATGTCGGAAGTCCCGATGTACAGGAGAAACCCGGCAAAAAAGGCCAAATAGAGCATCAGCATGGATGCAGGAACGTGAAACAACAGCGTGGAGGCCGCCCCCAGAACCGGCGCCAGCGCATCCAGCACCAGCATTCCAAACGAACGCGGCGTCGTGTTGCGATGAATGAGCATCAAACTCACCGTGTTGAGGCCGTCGCAGAAGTCGTGCGCAATGACCGCGATGGCTACGATGACGCCGACACCGCTGGAGACCTGAAACGCCATACCGATGCCGACGCCGTCCATGAAACTGTGGCCGACCAGCGCCAGGGCCGAGAGGACACCTACCCGGGGATGATGATGCGTGGCGTAATCAGTCTCGTGCACATGGTGGACCAAGACGAACTTCTCGATACTGTGAAACAGAAGATAGCCGACCACGAGCGCAATCATCGCGTCACTGACGTCAGTCCCCTGTTCGCGTGCCAGCGCAAATATCTCAGGCAGAATGTCAAAGCTCACGACGCCCAGGAGCACGCCGGCGGTAAAGCTCAGAATGAAGTGCAAGCGATCGCGGAATTTGAGCGCAAACAGTCCGCCGGCAAAAGTCGAGACGGACGTCGCAAGCGTAAGCAATATGACTGTCATAGATGCCTTACAAGCCGACGCTGCGGCGCGCGATGCGGAATTGCCCGAAGGAGACGTGCGGGGAGTTGTTCCCGACGCGGTAACACCGAGTTGGGCGGACGCATCCTAACCGCAGCATGGCTTTCGCGCGGTCAGGCTGCCACGACCGGGTTCCATGGTAATCAAGGTCTTGTGGAA
>DATKUQ010000034.1:0-2141 GCA_035530495.1 Burkholderiales bacterium | reverse complement strand
TGAAGACATGTGTCGGCTCGGAGTGGTGCCGCTTCGGCACGCAGGATTCCACCGCGATGGGCATCAAGGTAGAGAAAATGACCTGGGGCTCATGGACGCCGCACAAATTCAAGATCGCGGTGTCCGGTTGCCCGCGCAATTGCGCCGAGGCGACGATCAAGGATTTCGGCGTGGTGTGCGTGGACTCGGGCTACGAAATACATTTCGGCGGCAACGGCGGAATCAAGGTGCGCGTCACCGATTTCCTGTGCAAGGTCGCGACCGAGGAAGAAGTGCTGGAATACTGCGGCGCGTTCATGCATCTGTATCGCGAGAGCGCGCACTATGTGGAACGCACCGCACCGTGGATAGAGCGGGTCGGGCTGGCCTACGTGAAACAGCATGTGGTCGAGGATGCTGCGGAACGTGCCGAGCTGTATGCGCGTTTCCTCGATTCGCAAAAATATTCGCAGGACGATCCGTGGAAGGAGCGCGCCGAAGGCAAGGATGCGCATGAGTATGAGGCAATGGCAATGATCGCGTAGGCAATCAGGTTTTGGTGCCAAGCGATGGAATGTGAATTGGAATTTGTAGGAGCGGGTGTTGCGAATAATTAAACGGTAGAGAGGCAAATATCATGGACTGGCTACAAATCGGACATATTGAAGACATCCCGCGGCAGGGTTCGCGGGTGGTGCAAACCCCATCGGGCGAGATCGCGCTGTTTCGCAGCATGGACGATCGGGTATTCGCGCTGGAAAACCGCTGCCCCCACAAGGGCGGCCCATTGTCTCAGGGCATCGTGCATGGCAAGCGCATCACCTGCCCGCTGCACAACTGGGTGATCGAGCTGGAGGACGGCAACGCGGTCGCCCCTGATGTGGGCTGCGCGCGCCATCATGAGGTGCGGGTTGCGCATGGAGTGGTGTTTCTCGAAGTGGCGGCCGGGGCATGCAAGGCAGCTTAGCCATGCACGCCAACGCAGCCATCTCGGATTCCGTTCGCACTACCTGTCCGTATTGCGGCGTCGGGTGCGGCGTGGTGATGAATGTTCCGGCTGGCGCTGTGAGCGTGACAGGTGACCGGCAACATCCGGCCAATTTCGGCAGGCTGTGTTCCAAAGGCACGGCGCTGGATCAAACGCTGGATAACCAAGGACGCCTGCCTTATCCGGTCGTCGACGGTCAACGCGCTAGCTGGGACGATGCGCTGAATCGGGTCGCCAGCGGTTTCAATGACATCGTCGCGCAACACGGGCCGGATGCGGTGGCGTTTTATGTCTCCGGGCAACTGCTGACCGAGGATTATTACGTCGCGAACAAGCTGATGAAAGGGTTCATCGGCAGCGCGAACATCGATACCAATTCGCGGCTGTGCATGTCCTCTGCGGTGGCCGCGCACAAGCGCGCGTTCGGCGAGGATGCAGTGCCGGTGTGTTATGAGGACGTCGAGCTGGCCGACCTGGTGGTGCTGGTCGGTTCCAACTATGCCTGGGCGCATCCGGTGTTGTACCAGCGTTTGGCGGCGGCGAAGAAGGCGCGCCCCGAAATGAAAGTGGTGGTGATCGACCCGCGGCGCACCGCCACCTGCGACATCGCCGATCTGCACCTGACGATCGCGCCCGGCGCGGATGCATTCCTGTTCAATGGCCTGCTGCACCATCTGCGCCGCGAGGATGCGATCGATCTCGGCTACGTCGAGGCGCATGTGGAAGGTTTCGCCGCGGCGTTCGAGGCGGCGAAGACGGTCAGCTCGATCCCCAGAGTGGCGCAGGTGTGCGGCCTGGTCGAGGCGGAGGTGAGCGAATTCTTCCGCCTGTTCGCCAAGACCGCACGCACCGTGACGGTGTTCTCGCAGGGCATCAACCAATCTTCCAGCGGTGTGGACAAGGGCAACGCGATCATCAACGTGCACCTGGCCACGGGACGGATCGGCAAAGCGGGCATGGGGCCGTTCTCGGTGACCGGCCAGCCGAACGCGATGGGCGGGCGCGAAGTCGGCGGGCTGGCCAACCAACTGGCCGCGCACATGGATTTTTCCGATGCGGCGAGTGTCGATCTGGTGAAGCGTTTCTGGAACGCACCGAACATCGCGCAGGCGCCGGGGCTGAAAGCCGTGGACATGTTCCAGGCGATCGCAGACAAAAAGATCAAGGCGGTGTG
>DATKUQ010000033.1:0-3097 GCA_035530495.1 Burkholderiales bacterium | reverse complement strand
CGGGCGCGGCCATCCTGGGGGAACTGCTCGATGGCTTCGTCGGCGCGGTCGAGGCCGCCGCAGCCGGTGCGTCCGCGCCAGGCGAGCGCGCGATACTGGGTTTTCTACCCGGGCAGTTCCTCTGCGCCGACGGCCGTCCGGCGGCCGATCTGTACGCGCGCGTGCTCGCGATCGCCGACTTCGTCTCCGGCATGACCGACTCGTACGCGGTGGCGATGGCTGGAAAAATAAGGGCGCTGCGCCAGCCCGGCGCGCGCTAGCCTGCTTCCGCCGCGTGACGCGGGAATGCATACGCCCCGGGAGGCGTGCGCCGCGCCTTGGCACCCATTTCACAATAGGCTGTCATTCCGAGCGGAGCGAGGAATCTGCTTCTGATTCGGACGACAAAAGCAGATTCCTCGCGTTGCTCGGAATGACATTTTTTGAAATCGTCATTTTGAAAGCGGATTGTTACCCTTCGCCCTTCGCTTTCGTCAAATAAGTCTTGGCGCTGCCCACCAGCAGGCGCGGCAGGTGGGTGTAGAGGTAGCGCACGCCTTTGCCGACGGCGTCGCGCACGTTCTCCGCGTTGGCCGGCATGCCTGGGGTGCGGCCCGCCGCCACTATTTTGCCCAAGCTCATGTCGATGGCCTGCGCCACCGCGGGCGCTTTGGGGTTGCCCGGGTGGCCCATCGATTGGGACAGGTCGGACGGCCCGATGAAGAAGACGTCGATGCCCTCGACCTGCAGCAGCTCGTCGATATGCTCGATTGCGGCCCGGTCTTCGAGCTGGATCGCGATCAGCGTGGCTTCGTTCGCGGCCTTGACGTAATCGGCGAGCGTGCCGTGGGCGTCGTAATTGGCCGCGCGTGTGCCGGCGGCGAGCCCGCGCCGCCCGGCGGGATGGTATTTCACCGCGGCGATCACTTCGCGCGCCTCGGCCGCGCTGTTGACGTGCGGCACCTGCACGCCCATCACGCCGCGATCGAGCACCTGCAGGATGTGTTCGGCGCTCCTGGTCGTCGGGCGCGCGATCGCGGTGATGCCGCAGGCCTCCGCTGCCATCGCCATCAGTTCCACGCTCTCCAGCGTAAGCGTCCCGTGCTCGCAGTCGAGCAGCACCCAGTCGAAGCCGGCCGCGCCTATCATCTCCACGATCTGCGGCGACGGAATCATCACCGACACGCCGAACACCGGCTCGCCGGCGCGCAGCTTTTCCTTCATGCGGTTGTGCTTCATCGCATCCTCTCCGTCTTCAGGCCGGACCCGGCCGCCGCCGCCGGATCAGCTTGCGCCGGCCGTATCGCTTGCGGGCGACCCGAAGCGATTGGGTTCCTTGCCCGGTTGCACGCACCAATAGACCATCAGGATCAGGCCGATCAAGGGAATCAGCATGACCAGCTGCAGCCAGCCGCTGCGGTCGGTGTCGTGCAGCCGCCGCGCCGCCACCGCTATGTTCGGCAGCAGCACGGCCAGGGAAAACAAGGCCGATACTGCGTGCCCAGCGATGGACACCGCGGCGGAGGCGAGGAACACAAACAATACCCACCACCAGAACTCGGAGCGCGATGCGCGTCCGTTGAATTCGGCGTACTTGGAAAAGCAGGTCTTGATCGAATCGAAAAATGTCATCGTTTTCTCCCTTTGTTCCAGCTCGTTCGATTTCGCCTTGCGAGTCCCTGAACTCCCGCAAGGAACCTCCAATATACCGGAGTGCGTGCCGTGTCGCCGGCCGGTTTTGGCCGCTGGGCCGCGCTCGTGTATGCTGCCCGCCTGGACAAGTCTCGCGGCCTGAAACGGCAAGCGGACGCCGAAGGATGGATCAATGACGTACGAACATGTCGACGTGCTGGTCGTGGGCGCGGGCATTTCCGGCATCGGCGCCGGCTATTACCTGCAGCGCGACTGCCCCGGGCGCAGCTACGCCATCCTCGAGGCGCGCGCGGACATCGGCGGGACCTGGGACCTGTTCCGCTATCCCGGCATCCGCTCGGATTCCGACATGTACACGCTGGGCTATGCGTTTCGTCCGTGGACGGGGGAGAAGTCCATCGCCGACGGGCCGTCGATTCTCGCCTATCTGCGCGAGACGGCGCGCGCCTACGGCATCGACCGCAGGATCCGCTTCGGCCATCGCGTGAAGCGCGCGGCGTGGTCGTCGCAGACGGCGCAGTGGACGGTGGAGGTGGAGCGCATCGCCTCGGGCGAGACGCTGCGCATGCGCTGCAATTTCCTGTTCATGTGCTCGGGCTACTACGATTACGCGGCGGGCTATACGCCGCAGTTCGACGGGGTCGAGCGCTACGCCGGCCGCATCGTGCATCCGCAGAAATGGACCGAAGACATCGCCTACGCGGGCAAGCGCGTGGTGGTGATCGGCAGCGGGGCGACCGCGGTGACGCTGGTCCCCGAGCTGGCGAAGCGCGCGGCGCATGTCACCATGCTGCAGCGCTCGCCGACTTACGTGGTCGCGCGCCCGTCGGTGGACGCGGGCGCGGCGAGGCTGCGCCGCCATCTGCCGGCGCGCCTCGCCCACGGCTTGACGCGCTGGAAGTACGTGCTCCTGAGCACCTACTTTTTCAATCTGTGCCGGCGCAAACCGGCCCGCGCCAAGGCGCTGATCCTGGGCGGCGTGAGAAAGGCGCTGGGACCGGGCTACGACGTCGGCACGCATTTCACGCCGCGCTACAAGCCCTGGGAACAGCGCCTGTGCCTGGTGCCCGACGGCGATCTGTTCAAGGCGATTCGGGAAAAGCGCGTCTCGGTCGTCACCGACGGGATCGACCGCTTCACCGAAACCGGCCTGAAGCTGCGCTCGGGTACCGAGCTCGCGGCGGATCTGGTGGTCACCGCGACCGGGCTCAAGCTGCAGCTGCTCTCGGACGTCGAACTCACGCTGGACGGCGCGCGCGTCGATCCGGCGAAGACCTTCACCTACAAGGGCATGATGTACAGCGGCGTGCCGAATTTCGCCTCGTCCTTCGGTTACACCAACGCGTCATGGACGCTGAAAGCGGATCTCACCTGCGCCTACGTCTGCCGCCTGCTCAATCACATGCAGCGGACCGGCGCGCGCAGTTGCGTGCCGCGCGTGCGCGATGCGGATATGGGCGCAGAG
>DATKUQ010000032.1:0-2124 GCA_035530495.1 Burkholderiales bacterium | reverse complement strand
TTCCTGAAACGCGTGATCCGGGCCGGTGATCCAACGCCGTGCCTGCGCCTTCAGAAATTTTTGCGTCAGCGCCGATTGCAACAGCGGCCGCAGGAAGCCACCCAAACGCATCATCGGCGCCGAGCCCGGCATGAGGCTCATGAATACGGCAATGTTGGGGATGCCGGTGGTGCGCCAGGCCGTGGAAATGTCGCCCCAGGGCATGCCCACCAGGGCTATCTTCCGGCCGGAGAAGTCTGTCAGGCGACGGTCGGCGCCGGTCGGGCGCTCGACCAGTTGGCCGTTTTCGCGCACGAGATTGGGCAGCCCCATGGCCTCGATGAAGGTGCATGCGGTGCCGCGCGACAGGCGTTCCAGCGCGCGGATGTGGATTTCCAGGCGCACGGCATCGGGCATGCGCCGCTTCATGTGCGCGGCAAGGCAGTCGGAGGGCACGATATCCAGCGCCACGCCGGGCATAGCCATGATGCCGGCACGCTTAAGCTCAGCATCACGGTCAGCGATGGCCTCGAAAATCCTGTATTCACCCGTGATGTCCAGATAGTGTGCCCCGGCACGCAAGCACGCATCGAGCATGGGGCGGGATGTCGCCGAAAACGGCCCCGCACAGTGCAGAACCACTTGCACCCCCGCCAGCCCCTTGTTGACGGCAGCCGCATCGCCGAGATCAAAGCAGCGATGCTCAAGGCCGAACTCCTTGCCGACGGCAGCCACTTGCTGGGCATTGCGCCCGGCGACAATCGGCGCAAGCCCCCGCGCGACGGCGCTAGCAACAATCTGGCGCCCCGAGTAACCGTTCGCGCCGTAGATCAGTAATGTGCTAATAGGTTTCTCCTTGGAGCATGAGGGAAATTTCACAGTGGGCTGATACGTTCAGTCGGCACGAACCAGGGCCGGTATCGGCCACTGGTTTTTCAGGGCGCTGTCCTGCGGGCCATACAGCCGCATCACGAGATAGATCGGACCGTCGGGCGCCGGCAGCCAGTTTGCTTGCCAGTCGGCGCCCGGTGAGTCCTTCTGCAGATACAGGGTCAGCGAGCCGTCGGCATTCTTCTTCATGCCGGACAACATTGCGGAATTGAGCAGGTAGCGGTTGAGCGGGTTGTCGACCAGCAACTGCGACTGGCTGTGATACATGGTCAGCGACCAGAAGGCCTTGACCGGTGGCAGTTGGCCCGCCGGGAAGTTCAGCGTGTAGCGATGCTTGCTGCCGTCGAGTGCCTCGCCATCGGCCAGGGTGCGCGTCATCGGGTAGAAGGCCTCGCTGGCGTTGAGCCCGTAGATGCCGGCCTTGACCAGGGCGGCGCGGAGCAGCCAGTCGCCAGCGTAGTGCGCCCGGTCTCCGAAGGCGTGGGGCCTGAACTGCCAGCCATTGCGCCGTTCGCCTCCCGTGGCGACCGCCTGATTGACTTTCTCGTCGCCGGCCTTCATGCCCAGGGCCAGTTGCGGCCGATAGTTGGCGGCGATGGCCTTGAACTGGTCAAAATTGCCGGCGCCGATGCCGATGCTGGCCAGCCTGGCGCGCATGGCTTTTTCTTCCTCTCCGGCCGGCGCGAATTGCAGGGCGAAGTCGAGGTAGGCGAAGAAATTGGACTTGACCAGTTCCTTGTCGATCTTGGGGAAGTCGACAGAAGTCGGCGCCGGCGGGACGGCGCTGCCCGTATAGGACGAGAGCGTGCGGACGCGGTAACCGGCCTGGATCTGCCTGACGTTCTCGATGTCTTGCGGGCCGTGGAGCTGGGTGCGGAAAATCGCCAGCGAGAACTGCGTGGTCGAGCGAAAGACCTGCTTGATGCCAGCAGGGACTTCGCCCTTCCAGTCGGGGCCGACGGCAAGGTAGTCGCCCGCGGCAAGGCCCGTGCTCAGGCTGCC
The DNA here is from genome assembly GCA_035530495.1 of Burkholderiales bacterium. GTDB lineage: Bacteria > Pseudomonadota > Gammaproteobacteria > Burkholderiales > SG8-39 > 2-12-FULL-64-23. The sequence continues at coordinate 252 of DATKUQ010000032.1, read as the reverse complement.
GAACAGGCCGTAGTTGAAGGTGTTGCCGTCGCACAGCATCACCGAGTAGTAGCGACCCGCCGGCATTGCCGGCACCGAAATGACCATGGGTTCGGCGCGCAGGTCGAGCCAGGCCATGGAATACGGCGTATCGCTGTTGGGCGTGACGACCGCTGTGTCCTTCGGGGTGAACACGCGCGCCTCGCTGTACAGCTCGTTGAACGGCGCCTTGAACTGCGGCGAATTGCGTTCGACGGCCCAGGCGTACATCAC
>DATKUQ010000031.1:0-2438 GCA_035530495.1 Burkholderiales bacterium | reverse complement strand
TTCCAGGGCTTTTTCCAGGTCCATCCAGGCGGACAAGCGCTTGGCCTTGTCGCGCGACAGGCGCGTTTCGCCGAAGCCGTCTTCCAGGGCCTCGATCGCGACGCTGACGAAATCGCCGACCTTGGCTTCCACCTCGCCGGCATCATTGCGGAATTCTTCTACGGGGATGAAGCTCTCGGACTTGAGTCCGGCGTTCACCACCACAAAATTCATGTCTACACGTACGACTTCTGCTGTGATCACCTCGCCGATGCGCATTTCCTGGCGCGTCAGGCTTTCTTCGAATAAGGCTGCGAAATTGTTTTCGTTGGAGGCGACCGCGGGGGAAAGATTGGACATTGGGTTTATTTACCTGATTTGATTCACCGACCTTGCGGACGGGTTGATTAAACACAAAGCGGACGCACAGGAAGAGCCAAAACAATGTGAGGGGATACCTCCCCTCATGACTCCCCTAAGTCAGCGGCCGTTTCAGAACACCCTGAAACGGCCTCCTGGGGCATTTAACGACACGAGGGGATACTTCCCCCTCGTGCTCCCCTAAATCAGCGGCCGTTTCAGAACACCCTGAAACGGCCTCCTATCTGTGTGAGTCCGCCACCTTTTGCCGGTACCAATCAAGTACCTGGCGCACTACTTCATCGACGCTCCGACCGCTGCTATCCAATTCACGGGCATCGACGGCCATTTGCAGGGGTGCTGCGCTTCTGGCGCTGTCGCGCTGGTCGCGTTCATGCAATTCCCGCAAAAGGGTTCGCATATTAGCATCGATTCCTTTTTCTTTCAACTGCTTATACCTGCGCTCGGCGCGCACTTCAGCGCTCGCGGTCAGATACACCTTGAGTATCGCGTCAGGAAACACCACCGTGCCCATGTCGCGCCCTTCGGCGACCAGGCCCGGCGTCTGGCGAAACGCCTGCTGGCGCGCCAGCAAGGCCCGGCGCACCCCGGGCAGCACGGCGACTCTGGAGGCGCCCATGCTGCAGACCTCGCTCCGAATTGCGTCTGTAACTTCTTGACCTGAAAGAATAATATCTCCATGGTCAAAACGTGCATCGAGCGCTTCCGCCAGTCCTGCCAGCGCGTCCGCGTCATCGAAGCCGACGCCCGTCTGCAGCGCTGCCAAGGCGACCAGGCGATACAAAGCGCCGCTGTCGAGATAGTGAAACCCGAGCATCCCCGCCACGCCCAGCGCGATCGTGCCTTTGCCCGAAGCCGACGGGCCGTCGATGGCGATCACCGGCACAGCCGATTTTTCTTCCGCCGCCACGTCAGTCCGAAATCCGCGCCAGCGCGTCGAAATAGCCCGGGAATGTCTTGTTCACGCACTGCGGATCGTTGATGCGCACCGCGACCCCGCCCAAGGCGGCCAGCGAAAAGCACATCGCCATGCGGTGGTCGTCATAAGTGTCTATGGCGACGCCGGAAACGAGACCCGAAGCCGGCGGCGTGATACGCAGGAAATCCGCCCCCGCCTCCACCGTCGCGCCGAGCTTGCGCAATTCGGTGGCCATGGCGGCGATGCGGTCGGTTTCCTTCACGCGCCAGCTGCCGATGTTGCGCAGCACGCTGGTGCCGTCGGCGAACAACGCCGCCACGGCGATGGTCATGGCGGCGTCCGGAATATGGTTGAAGTCGGCATCGATCGCGCGGAGCTTGCCCGTCGCTGCGCCCGCGCCGGCCTCGACCCAGTTGTCGCCCATGACGATGCCGGCGCCCATGCGTTCCAGCACCTCGGCAAAGCGTATGTCGCCCTGGATGCTCGCGCGGCCCACGCCCTCTACGCGCACCGGACCGCCGCCGCTCAATGCGCTGATCGCGCCGGCGGCGAGGAAATAGGAGGCGGAGGAAGCGTCGCCCTCGACGTGGATCTCGCCTGGGCTGCGGTAGCGCGCGCCGGCGGGAACGGTGAATTCGACCCAGCCCTTGCGCACTACTTCGACTCCGAAACGGCGCATCACGTTAAAGGTGATGTCGACATAGGGCTTGGAGATCAGCTCGCCCTCGACCGCAATCGCAATTTTCCTGCCGGTGAGCGGCAGCGCCAGCAGCAGCGCGGTAAGAAACTGACTGGACACATCGCCGCGCACGCTCACCTTCGTGACAGGGTCAGTGGCCGCGGCGTGAATCTGCAACGGCGGATAGCCGCGCATTCCGAGATAGTCGATGCGGGCGCCGAGACCGCGCAAGGCATCTACCAGGTCGCGGATCGGGCGCTCGTGCATGCGCGCCACGCCCGACAGGCGGTAGTCCCCGCCGCACAGGGCCAGCACTGCCGTCAGCGGCCGAAACGCGGTGCCGGCGTTGCCCAGAAACAATTCCGCCGATTTCACCTTGAACGCGCCGCCGACCCCGCGCACGCGCAGCGCCGGCCCCGTCTGCTCGCAGGCGACCCCGAGCTGGCGCAGCGCCGCGAGCATGTGGCGGGTGTCGTCGGA
>DATKUQ010000030.1:0-4337 GCA_035530495.1 Burkholderiales bacterium | reverse complement strand
GATCGCGACCGCGCGCGCCCGCGCATGTTTGGCGCAATTGGTCAGCGCTTCCTGCGCGATGCGGAACAGCGCAATTTTCTTCTCCGGCGCCAAGCGCCTGGCCAAATTTCCACCCCTCACCTGGACCGCGATGCCGGTGCTGCCCTCGAACCTGCGCGCGTAGTCTTCCAGCGCCGACAGCAGGCCGCGCTCCTCCAACAGCAAAGGGCGCAGATCGACGCTGATGTCCTTGACGCTGTCCTTGGCCTCGTCGATCTGCGCGATGACATCGGACAAGCGCCGTTGCCAGCCGGCGGCATTGCTGTGCGGCAGTTGCCTTTGCAGCAGCGCGAGGTTGAGCCCGATCGCCGCGAGGTTGGAGCACACCCCGTCGTGCAGTTCCGCCGCCAGCCGCCGCCGCTCGATTTCCTGCGCCTCGCCCAGGCGGCGCGCCATGTTCTGCAGGCGTTCCGCAAGCTTCAACGCCGCCTGCTCCGCGTGCCGGCGCTCCGCGACCTCGGCCTGCAGCGCCTCGTTGGCCACGCTGAGCTCGGCGGTGCGCTCCTGTACCCGCCGCTCCAGATCCTCGTTGAGCCTGCGGGTTTGCTCGTCCGCGCGCACCTGGTCGTCGATGTCCAGGATAAAACTTACGACCCCGGCGATCGCGCCGTCGGCATCGTAAAACGGAACCTTCGAGATGAGTAACCAGATCTCTTTCCCGCCCCTGAAGCCTGAGGACTTGAGCACCTGCCCCAGCATGGGTTTTCCGGTTCGGATGACTTCCAGATCGAAATTGCGCACCCGCCGGGCAGCCTCCTCGGTGCGCACCACGTCGGAAGTCCTCATGCCGATGATCTTTTCGGCGGGCAAACCGACGGATTCGGCAAATGCCGCATTCACCCTCACGTGGCGATCGTCCTTGTCCTTGTGCGTGATCATTACGGGCGCCGCGTCGATGATCGCGTGGTAGTCCCTGCGCTCTTTCTCCAGCGCCGCCAGCGCCTGCACGCGCTCGGTGATGTCCTGCGCCGCGCCGACGTAGCGCACTATCTCCCCGGTCTCTGCGCGCACCGGAAAGCCGCGGTCCCAAATCCATCGCAGCGATCCGTCGGGCAAAAGAATCCGGTATTCGCGGTCGAACCGGTTTCCGGTTTTTCGCGCGGCCTTCAGTTCGGCCATCACCCGCTCCCGATCCTCCGGATGAAGGCTGTCCGCAAACGACCACGGGTTTTCCTGCAGACTTCGACGCGGACGACCCCAGATGCGGTCGTAGGCCGGGCTGATATACAGCGCCAGGTCTCCCGTGAGTTCAGCCGACCATACGACCTCATCTATGGTCTCTGCGATCAGCCTGAACTGCTCTTCGCTACGGCGCAGCTCGGCCTCGAGCCGGATGCGCGTGCGTTTGGCGTTCTCCCGGTCGCGCTGTCTGGCGGCGAGCAACAGCGCGACCGTCAGCAGCAGCGCCGTAGCCAGAAAGCCTGCGGCCAAGTAGCCGGTGCGCTCGGCGCGGTACGGCGCCAAAATGGTAGACAGCGCCTGGCCGGCGTACACGGTCAAGGGGTAGTCGGGCACTTTCTGGTAGCGATACAAGCGCTCGACACCATCGCTCAACGCCTTGCCGAGGTGTCCGCCCGCAGGCGGGTCGTCCGGGCCGAGGCCCGGTATCCCGGCCAGCGAAATACGCACCGATTTGGCCAGGCCGTGCGCACTCGCGATGATCCGCCCGTCGGTGCGCACCAGGGTGATGCGCGACCCGCCGCCGAGGTCGATGTCGTTGTAGATCCGCTCCAGTGCCGGGGGCCGCTCGGACAGCCCGATCACGCCGGCGAAGCGCCCGCGGCTGTCATATATCGGCCTGGTGAACGTGATCGCCCGTTGGTTCAACGCCGGAAAGAATATGGGCGCGCTGATGTGCAATCCCCTCTGGCCGAACTCCTCGTGTGCCTGGAAAAACGGTCGGTCCGAGACGCTGCTGTCGCGCATTCCTGGCAAGCTGCTGTAGACAATCCGGCCGTCCGCGGCGGCCACGAAGACCTGGGAAACGCTTTCGCGCTTAAGCTCTTTTTCCTCGCGCGCGACATGCGCGCCAAAGGGCACGGCGCCTTCTACCCAGTCTGCCTGCAGATGCACCAGCACGATGTCGATCGCCCGCACCGAGGACGAAATATGCTCTGCCAGACTGCGCGCAAGGTTGCGCCCCTCGGTGTTCGCCCTGGCGAGCACCTCGCGCCGGGCCGTGTGCAGCCCAGCCGCGATCGCCGCCCACAGCAGCAGCGCCACCAGGCCGGCGGCGGCGAAGATCGACATTTCGCTGCGGTTCATTTTGTCGAGACGCATGCGCCGGCCTCCCCCAGAGCAGGTGTTCCAGCCGATCTGCCTAAGATCGGATCACCACCTTACCAGAGCCCGGCGCTTTAGGGAAAAATGCGCCGCCCAGCCGATGCCGGCTGCGTGCGTCAGCGGGCGCGGCGCATGCGCCTACTCTTCCCGTACTTGTATCGCCTCCACGCGCACCCGCGCCGTTCCCTTGCGGTAGAACCCGAGCCTCTTGGCGGCACCCATGCTGAGATCGATAATCCTCTCCCCCGACTCGGGATTGTGCACGCTCGGGAAAGGCCCGCGGTCGTTCACGCGCACGATGACGGATTTTCCGTTCTCGAGGTCCGTCACCTTTACGAACATGGGGATCGGCAGATATTTGTGCGCCGCCGACAGGCCGTTGGGATTGAACTCCTCACCGTCCGCGGTCATCCTGCCGCTTTCATAGCCGTACCACGATGCCATCCCCTCTTCCCGGTAATGCTTTGCCTGCTCGACCGACATCGGCACGTAACGCCTGCCGCCGACCACATAGGGCGCGGTCTTCACCTTGCCCTGCAGGATCGCCTCCCTCACTGGAAGGCCATCCATGCTCTGGATTTCTTCGTGGGTCAGCGCCCAGTTGATGGGCGCCATGACAACCTCGAAGGTGAAGCGGCCGATCTTGTAGACCGTTCTGGTGGTTCCGGCGACGACCACATAGGTCTTTTTCACCACCCACACGCTGCCGTTGAACACATCCTTCACCGCATGATAAGGCACCGTGACCACGGCGCAGCCGTTCGCAAGCGCTGCTGCCGCCAAGAAAACCAGGGCCGCCCGGAGTCGTCGCATATGCAATCGCCTGATTATCGCGTCGATCTAACGCCGCACTATCGCGGAACTTCGCGCCGCTTGCAAGGCGAAGCGGTTCGGACCGGCCCCGACGCGGGAGCGGCCCCGCGATCGTTTTCTCCGTCGGCGATGGCGCGCCTGCGGCGCTTGTTGCATTTTGAAACAAATCCTTACTTCTTCGACGACGCGAACTTGATAACTTGAGCACCCTGATCAGCCGATCATCTTGCACGTCCATTTTGGAGGTAACAATGAACAAGCTACTTGGTACTGCTTTGGTTTCCGTCTTTCTCGCAGCGACTTCCGCACCGGCGGCGTTTGCTCAACCGGCTCCGGCTGCAAATGCCCCCTCGGCTTCCCGCCCGGCGCATCGATTCATGGAACGTCCTTTCTGGGGGCCCACCGAGCGCGTCGAAGCGCGCCTGGCTTACCAGAAGACGGCATTGAAAATCACCGACGCACAGCAGCCGCAGTGGGACGCTTACGCCAATTTCGCGCGCAAGCGTGCGCAGGAAATGGAGCAGCGCTTCAAGTCATTACGCGCGCACAAGCAGTGGCGTGAAAAACACCACCGGCCCGATGCGATCGAGCGTCTGGAGAGAAAGCAGTCATTCCTCGCAGACGCGGTTACGCGAATCAATGCCTTACTGGCCGTGGAGAAGCCGCTTTACGCCGCCCTGTCGCCCGAGCAACGCAAGATCGCGGATCTGGTGCTGAATCCGCGTCTTCATGCGATGGAGCGCCGATTCGGGCATCGCCATGGCGGGTTCGAGCGGGGCTGGTCGCGCGGATGATCCAGGCGGCGGCGATAGATTTGCCGAAACCGCGGCGCCCTGTTAAGGTCGGGCGCAGATGAATATCGCAAGCAGCGCGGGTGTTTTATCGCTCGCTTTATGTATAAATGGTTGTGCGGTGGCGGCGGTTGCGGGCGCCGCCGCGAACGTGGCATCGACGGCGGTCAGCGTCGGCGCCACTGTGATCGGAACGACCGCGGACGTAGCGGCCGCGGGAGTGCACGCGGTGGTGAAAACGGTCGGTCCGGACTAGCAGAGTCAGGCGCGGGACGGGTGAAGGCATCAGCCCCGGTTGAATGCCGCGCTTCTCGTAAAACAGCGGCACCGTTGCGCCATCGTCCATTGACTGCTGGAAGTTGTATTCCGACACGTAATCGTCGAACCACGCATTGGTCTTCCGCTCGCGCC
>DATKUQ010000029.1:0-3031 GCA_035530495.1 Burkholderiales bacterium | reverse complement strand
CGCCCGACCCCTTGCAGCTGCGCGCGCGCGACCCGGATTTCGATGGGCTCAGCGCCACCTCCGCGCAGGGCCTGCCCGAGCTCGCGCCGATCAAGCATCTCGCGCTGCTCAACGGCGGCTCGGAAATCGAGTTTTTCCGCTATGCCCGCCACGGCGAGAGCGTGACGCTGCGCTCGCGTTATGCCGACATCGTGGAAAAGGAGACGAGCAAGGGTCCGATGCTGTTCGTGACCATCGAGACCGAATACCGCAACGGCGACGGCGAACTGCTGATGACCGTCCGTCGCACGCTGATCAGGAGATGAGCATGGCGATGGGCGGCCCGCGTTATTTCGAGGATGTCGAAGTCGGCAGCACGCTCGAGGTGCTGGAAAAAGGCCCGCTTACGACCGCGCATCTGATGCGCTGGTCGGCGGCGATGGAGAACTGGCACAAGATCCATTACGACAAGCCGTTCGCGATCGAGCACGATAAGCTGCCCGGGCTGCTGGTCAACGGATCGCTGAAGCAGCAGTTCATCCTGCAATTGCTCAAGGACTGGGTCGGTCCCGGCGGATGGGTATGGAAAGTGAGCTTTCAATTTCGCGCGATGAACCTCGTCGGCGAGACCCTGTCCGTATGGGGTAGGGTGAGCGCCAAGCGCGACGGCCCCGGTTACGGCCTCGCCGACATCGATCTGGGCATCACCAACGACGCGGGCAAGGAGTCCACACCGGGCAAGGCGACGCTCGCCTTGCCCTATCGCGGCGGCGCGCCGGTGCCCTATCCCTTCGTTCCGCCTCCGTTTGTTCCACCGCGATCCTGAATCCGCATTTCCGCATTCATCCTCCTCCATCACGCAAGGAGCGCAAACATGTCAGATCTACCCAAAGCCGTACGCATCGACGAAGAAGGGCCGCGCGAAGGCTTCCAGTTCGAGAAAGGCCCGATTCCGACGGCGCGCAAAATCGAATTAATCGACTCACTCTCCAGGACCGGCCTGAAACAGATCCAGGCCGTCTCCTTCGTTCCGCCGAAAAACGTCCCGGGCATGGCCGATGCCGACGAGGTCGTCAAAGGCTTTACCCGCGCGCCGGGCGTGCGCTATACCGGCCTGTGGCTGAACGACAAGGGCTTGGCGCGCGCGCTGGCGACGGGCAAGCTCGACGTCAGGGGCACGCTGTCGCTGACCGCATCGGAAAAATTTCTGCTGCGCAACCAGAAGCGCACGTTCAGGGAAAATCTGGAAGCGCAGCACGCGATCGTCAAGATGTACAAGGAGCACAAAGTGCCGGTCGAACGCGCCGGTTTGATGGCGGCGTTCGGCTGCAACTTCGAGGGCGATATTCCGATCCCGCGCATCCTCGACCTGATCCGGCAGATGCTCGATATCGGCGCGCAGTACCAGCTCGATATCAAGGTCGTGTCGCTCGCCGACACCATGGCCTGGGCGACGCCGCTGTCGATCAAGCGGGTGGTGGGCGCGGTGCGCGAAAAATTCCCGCAGCTGCAGATCTCGCTGCACCTGCACGACACGCGCGGCATGGGCATCGCCAACGCCTACGCCGGCCTGGAGATGGGCGTTTCGATTTTCGATGCGGCGGTCGCGGGACTGGGCGGCTGCCCGTTCGCCGCGCACAGCGGCGCCGCCGGCAACGTCTGCACCGAAGATCTGGTGTTCATGTGCGAGGAAATGGGCATAGAGACCGGCATCGATCTGGACAAGCTGATGGAGTCGGCGCTGCTCGCCGAGCAGATCGTCGGCCATCCGCTGCCGGGCTGCGTGATGAAAGGCGGCACGCTCAATCGCCTGCGCCAGAAAATTCGCGCGGCGGCCTAGATGCATCGCCGCCGTAAGAACTCGTTTCAAAATGACGACTTCGAAAGCCGTCATTCCGAGCGCAGCGAGGAATCTGCTGTCAATTCGGGAAAGAAGCAGATTCCTCGGCCGCTGGCCTCGGAATGACAGCTCATTTCGAAGTGGGCTCTAAGGGAGAACGCGGATGCCTGCCGCATTGACGCTGGAACTGGGGAAATTCATCGCCGGGCTGCGCTACCAGGACATACCCAGGGAAGCGGTCAACTTCATCCACACCGGCTTCACGGATTGCGTCGGCGTGATGCTCGCGGGTGCGCGCGAGCCGGCGCCGCAACTGCTGCGCGCGATGCTCGCGCCGGCGGGCGGGGAGGCGACGCTGCTGTTCGGCGCCGGCCGTGCGTCGGCGCCCGAGGCGGCCTGGATCAACGGCACTGCCGCGCATGCGCTCGATTTCGACGATGTCGCGCAGCGCGGCCATCCGAGCACCGTGCTGGTGCCGGCGATTCTCGCCGAGGCCGAGGCGCTGGGTGCCGCAGGGGATGCGATGGTTCTCGCCTACGCTGCCGGGTACGAAACCTGGGCCGAACTGGTGCGGCGCGAGCCCGACCACCATCACAGCAAAGGCTGGCACCCGACCGGCATCTTCGGCGCCATCGGCGCCGCCGCGGCCTGCGCGTCGCTGCGCCGGCTGGACGCCGAGCAGGCGGCGCACGCGATCGCGCTCGGCGCTTCGCAAAGCGCCGGCCTGATGTCGAACTTCGGCACCATGACCAAGCCCTTTCACGCGGGGCGCGCTGCGCATGCGGGCGTGGTGTCGGCGCGGCTTGCCGGAAAAGGTTTCACCGCCGCGCTCGACGCGCTCGAGCACCCGCAGGGTTTTCTCGCCGCGGTGTCGCCGGCGGGCAAGATGGACCTCGACGCGGCGATCGAAGCGGGCAGGGTGTGGAAGCTCGCGAAGAGCGGGCTGAGCGTCAAGAAATATCCCCTGTGCTTTTGCACCCACCGGGCGCTGGACGGCATGTTCGATCTGCTGCAGGTGGGCAAGGTCGATGCGGACCAGGTGCGCCGCGTGACCGTCTCCACCAGCAGGCGCAATGCCACCATCCTGCGCAACCACGCGCCGCAGACCGGCCTCGAGGCCAAGTTCAGCATGGAATTCGCCATGGCCTCGGCCCTGATCGCGGGGCGCGCGGGGCTCGCCGAGCTCAGCGACGCGTTCGTGCGCCGGCCGGA
>DATKUQ010000028.1:0-2940 GCA_035530495.1 Burkholderiales bacterium | reverse complement strand
CGGCTCGGAATCTATGAATTCCTCGAAGTCACGCCACGGGTTCAAGAGGCCGTCATGCGTCACGAGCCGATCGCCGAGATGCTGAAAATCGCCCAGCAACAAGGCTATCGCAACCTTCGCGAAGACGGGCTGATCAAGGCCTGGCGAGGGCTTACCAGCACCGATGAAGTGTTGCGCGTGACGGGCCTGAGCGAAGCCGGGGAAATTCTCTGATGGATTTTCAGTATCAGGCCGCCAATGCCCAGGGACAGGTGCTGTCCGGTCAGATCAGCGCCGCCGACGACCGTGAAGCGCTGCGCCAGTTGCAACAGCAGAACCTGACGCCGATTTCCCTGGTCTCCGCAGCGGCCAAACCCGACGCGGCTCAGGCGAGCAGCAAGAAGGCCGGCAGCCAGGACAAGATGCTGGCGATACAGGAACTGACCACCCTGCTCAATGCCGGCGTGCCCTTGGCCGAATCGGTCGATTCGATTGCCGCCGCCCACTCTGGCACCGCCATCGGCGCCGCGTTCGCCAGCGCGCTGACCGCGCTGCGCCGCGGCGAGCGATTTTCGGAAGCATTGCGTTCGGCCGATCTGGAACTGCCCGTCTATCTGTACCAACTGGTGGCGGCGGGCGAGTTGACCGGCAAGCTCGGCCAGTCATTGAAGACCGCGACCACCCAGATGGAATACGAAGACCGCATGCGCCAGGAAATGCGCAACGCGCTGACCTATCCGGCGATACTCGTCGTATCCGGCATCGCCGCCACCTTGCTGGTGTTCATCGTGGTGGTGCCGAAATTCGCCAACCTGCTGAAGGGCAAATCGGCGAACGTACCGTTGCTCTCGCAATGGGTCATCGGCACGGGAATGTTCGTGCAGTCCCACTTGCTCTGGGTGGGACTGATTGCATTGGCGCTGGTCATGGGCACGACCATCGCCCTGCGCAACCCGATGGTGCGCAGCCGGGTTTTTGAGGGATTGGTACGCCTGCCCGTATTGGGCCAATGGATCCTGGAAACGGAAATGGGACGATGGGCGTCCATGTTGAGCGCCTTGCTGGAAAATCGCGTACCCATCATCACCGCGATGGAGCTGGCGCTCTCCGGCGTGGGGATTTCGCGCCTGAAGAACAGCCTGCAACAGGTGCTGCGCGAAGTGCGCGGCGGCGCACGCTTTGCCGACGCGCTGACCACCAATCGCGCGCTAGGCGCTACCGGCATCAATCTGGTCCGGGTGGGCGAGCGCTCGGGTGAGCTGGCGCCGATGCTGCGCGCCTTGTCCACGCTGCATGAAAATGCCGGGCGCGATCGGATGAAGCGTTTCCTGCTGTTGCTCGAACCGATCGCCATCCTGCTGATCGGCAGCGTCATCGGCGTGATCATGGTCGCCATCATGCTCGCGGTGACCAGCATGAACGACGTCGTTTCTTAAACCTTCAAGGAAAATCAGGACAATGAAAAAATCAGCGAATGCGCTGCGCGGCTTCACCCTCATCGAAATGCTGGTCGTGCTGGTCATCATCGGCATGCTGGCCGGTCTGGTGGGTCCGAGATTGTTCGGTCACGTCGATGCCTCCAAGGTCAAAACCGCCGAAGTGCAAGTCAAAATGTTGAAAGGTGCGCTGGAAGCATTTCGTCTCGATGTCGGCCGCTTCCCGACCCAGGCGGAAGGCTTGCTGGTATTGAACCAGGCGCCCACCGAAGCGCGCGCCCATGCGCAATGGCACGGCCCCTATCTCGACCAGGACGTGCCGCTCGACCCGTGGGGCAATCCCTACATATACAGCCTGCCCGGGTCGGACGGACAACCCTTCGCGCTCTATTCGCTGGGCGGCGACGGCAAGCGCGGCGGCGAGGGCACGGATGCCGATGTCGGGATGCTGCCACCTCCCCAATAAGCACGGCGAGGCATGCAGAAACTCCGTAGCGGGATGCCGGATCCCATCAGGGGCTTCACCCTGATCGAAATCCTGGTCGTATTGGTGATCATCGGACTGATCGCGGGCGTGGCGACGCCGCGCTTGTACGCGATATCGCAGCGCTACGAAATTGCCGCGCAACGGAAGAATCTGCTGGTGGAAATCGACAGCTTGGGCTATCGCGCCTACAGCAGCGGACAACCGGTGGAACTCGGCTCGATGACAGCCGCCGCCAAGAGCGCCGCCGTCAAGGTTCCCCCGGGCTGGCGGATCGAGGCGGATCGGCCGATACGTTACAGTTTCGACGGCATTTGCAGCGGCGGGAAAATCACCCTGGTCGGCCCCGATGGATTCCGCGAAGATCTGCAACTGACGCCGCCGCTGTGCAAGATCGCAGCCGACAAGGGCGCGCAGTGAACGTCCGCCGGGCTCACGAACAACACGGTTTCACCCTGATTGAAGCCATCGTCGCGCTGGTGCTGATCGCTACGACGGGCATGGCCTTGTTCAGCTGGATCAACAGCAACCTCATGACCTTGAGTCGTGTCCAGGAAGTCAATGCGGAAAACTCGGCCACCCAGAATGTTCTGGAATACATGGCCGACATCAATCCCATGGCGTCGCCGGAAGGGCGGGCAGATCTCGGCTCGCTGCGCTTGTCATGGCAAGCCGAAGCGACCACCGAGCCGCGTGATGGCGCCAGCTACCCCTATGGCACGAGCCTCTACCAGCTCGCCATGTATCGGACGAAGATAAGTGTGCAAAAGCCGGACGGACAATCCTGGTTCGCCTTTAGCCTGCAGCAAGTGGGCTACAAGAAAGTGCGCGAAATCGTCAAGCCGTTCTGACAATCGTCATGCTCCCTGTTCACGTCACCAGCCAACCCCCGCGCTCGAATCAGTCCGGGTTCACCCTGATCGAAGTGCTGGTGGTCCTGATCATCGTCGGCATCATCAGCGGTGTGTTGTTTCAGGCGCTCGAACAGGCTTACCGTCTGCAAGACCGCTATGGCACGGAACTGTTCCGGGTTCAGCAAGG
>DATKUQ010000027.1:0-2215 GCA_035530495.1 Burkholderiales bacterium | reverse complement strand
CCAGAAGGACATCTACGGCCAGTTCGAGAACACCTTCATGATGTACCTGCCGCGGCTGTGCGAGCACTGCCTCAACCCGGCGTGCGTGGCGAGCTGCCCCTCGGGCTCGATCTACAAGCGCGAGGAAGACGGCATCGTGCTCATCGACCAGGACAAGTGCCGCGGCTGGCGCATGTGCGTGTCGGGCTGCCCGTACAAAAAGATCTACTACAACTGGTCTACCGGGAAGGCGGAGAAATGCACATTCTGCTATCCGCGCATCGAATCGGGCCAGCCTACCGTGTGCTCGGAGACCTGCGTCGGCCGCATCCGCTACCTCGGGGTGATGCTCTACGATGCCGACCGCATCCTCGAGGCGGCGAGCGTGGAGAACGAGAAAGACCTGTACAAGGCGCAACTCGGGCTGTTCCTCGACCCACATGCGGCCGAGGTTCAGGCGCAGGCGCGCGCCGACGGCGTGCCCGATGCCTGGATCCAGGCGGCGCAGCAGTCGCCGGTGTACAAAATGGCGATGGAGTGGAAGGTGGCGCTGCCGCTGCATCCGGAATACCGCACGCTGCCGATGGTCTGGTACGTGCCGCCGCTGTCGCCGATCAGCGCTGCCGCCAATGCGGGGCAGCTCGGCGCCTTCGGCGCCTTGCCCGACGTACGCAGCCTGCGCATCCCGGTGCAATATCTCGCCAACCTGCTCACTGCGGGGGACGAGGCGCCGGTGGTGGCGGCGCTGGAGCGCATGCTCGCGATGCGCGCCTATATGCGCGACCGGCACGTGGAGCAGCGCGACAACGCGGCAGTGCTGAAGCAGGCGGGACTGTCGAGGGAAGAGGTCGAGGAAATGTACCGCTATATGGCGATCGCAAACTACGAGGATCGCTTCGTGATCCCGACCACGCACCGCGAATACGCGGAAAACGCCTACGACCTGCGCGGTGGCTGCGGCTTCTCCTTCGGCAACGGCTGTTCCGACGGTCAGTCCGAGGCGAGCCTGTTCGGCGGCAAGAAGCGCAAGACGATTCCGATCAAGGCGGTGTCCTGAGATGAAGACGCTCTACATAAATTGTCATTCCGAGCAAGGTGGGGGGAAGGGGCCCCACCCCCTTCTTGGCGAGGAATCTGCTTCTTGCCCGAAATCCAACAGCAGATTCCTCGGCCTGCGGCCTCGGAATGACATACACAGGGGAACGCTATGAAATCCCTCAAGCTACTTGCCGTATTGCTCAGCTACCCCTCGGCGGAACTGGTGGACGCGCTGCCCGAGATCGCCCGGCGACTGGAGGAGGAAGCGGCGCTCCGGCGCGCGACCCGGAATGCGCTAAGCGACCTGCTGGCCGGGCTGAAACGCGAAGACCTGCTCGATCTGCAGGAGCGATACGTGGCGCAGTTCGACTCCGGGTGTTCGACCTCGCTGCACCTGTTCGAGCACGTGCACGGCGACTCGCGCGACCGCGGCCAGGCGATGGTGGATTTGAACGCGCTGTACCGGCGCTCGGGCTACGTCCTTGCGGTGAACGAACTGCCCGATTATCTGCCGGCAGTGCTGGAGTATCTCGCCAGCCGGCCGGCGGCGGAGGCGCACGAGTTGCTGGAAGACTGCATCCATATCCTGCGCGCCATCGGCGAGCGTCTGATCGCCGGCCGCAGCCCGTATGCGGCCGTCTTCGCCGCCGTGCTCGACCTGCACGGCGCGCCGCCGCTGGCGGCGCCCAAGGGCGAGGCCAAGGCGCAGGCCTTGCAGCCCTTGGACGAGGAGTGGGACGAGGCGCCGGTCGAGTTCGGACCACCAATTGGTCCCAATGCGGCGGCGGCACACGGTGCGCAGCAATCGCGGCCGCAATTCATCCGCTTCGTTCCCAAGAACCCCTGAACCCTGAATCCGGAGCTACGCATGGACATCGAAAGCTATCTGAACCAGTTCCTGTTCGGGTACTACCCGTACATCTGTCTGACCGTGTTTTTCCTCGGCAGCCTGATCCGCTTCGACCGCGAGCAGTACACCTGGAAGAGCGACTCCTCCCAGCTGCTGCGCCAGGGGCAGCTCCGCTGGGGGTCGAACCTGTTCCACATCGGTATCCTCGGCATATTCTTCGGCCATCTCGGCGGGCTGCTCACGCCGCTCGCGGTGTGGCACGAGCTAGGCGTGACCGCAAGCGAGAAACAGATGACGGCGATGGTGGCGGGCGGCATTTTCGGAACCATGCTCGCGCTTGGACTGCTG
>DATKUQ010000026.1:0-4217 GCA_035530495.1 Burkholderiales bacterium | reverse complement strand
GTTCGCGCTGCGCGCCTGGCTCGACCCGGTGAAGCTCGCCGCCTACGGACTCACCGCCGCCGACGTGCGCGCCGCGCTCGCCGCGAATGACTTCCTCTCTGCGGTCGGCACGACCAAGGGGCAGATGGTGCAGGTCATTCTCACCGCCACGACCGGCCTGCATTCTCTGGCGGAATTCCGCAAGATGGTGGTGAAGCAGCAGGGTGGCGCCGTAGTGCGGCTGGAGGACGTGGCCAAAGTCACGCTGGGCTCCGAGGATTACGAGTCGGCGGTCGGTTTCGACGGCAAACAGGCCGTCTACATCGGCATCCAGGTGGCACCGGCGGCGAACCTGCTCGACGTGGTCGCGGGCGTGCGCGCGGCCTTCCCCGGCATCCAGTCGCAGCTGCCGAGCGGCCTGACGGGGAGGATCGTCTACGACTCGACCAAGTTCGTGAACAGCTCCATCATCGAGGTGGTGAAAACCCTGGCCGAGGCGCTGCTGATCGTTACGCTGGTGGTGTACGCCTTTCTCGGTTCGGTGCGCTCGGTGGCGATCCCGACGATTGCGATCCCGCTGTCGCTCGTCGGCACTTTCGGCGTGATGCTCGCGGCGGGCTTCACCATCAACCTGCTCACGCTGCTCGCGCTGGTATTGGCGATCGGGCTGGTGGTCGACGATGCGATCATCGTCGTGGAAAACGTCAACCGCCACCTGGAGGAGGGGCTGTCGCCGATGCAGGCGGCGATCACCGCCGCGCGTGAACTCGCCAACCCGATCATTGCGATGACCGTGGTGCTGGTCGCGGTCTACGTGCCGATCGGCTTTCTCGGCGGACTGACCGGGGCGCTGTTCACTGAGTTCGCGTTCACGCTGGTCGGCGCAGTGACCATTTCGGCGGTGGTCGCGCTCACGCTGTCGCCGATGATGTGCTCGCGCCTGCTCAAACCACACAGCCCCTCTGAACACGGCGTCGAGGCGCGGCTGGTGCTGACGCTCGACCGCGCCTTCGACGCGCTGCACCGCCGCTACGAGCGGCTGTTGCACGGCACGCTGAACTATCTTCCGGTCACGGCGCTGTTCGCAGTCGTGGTCCTCGGCAGCATCTACTTCCTCTACGCCGGCGCGAAATCCGAGCTTGCGCCGCAGGAAGACCAGGGGATCCTCATTACGTCCTCCACCGCCGCGCCCGACGCCACGCTGCAGCAGCGGCAGCTGTACTCGCACGCGGTGTACGAGACGTTCGCCCGCTTCCCCGAGACCGACCATGTGTTCCAGCTCGACATGCCCGGCCAGTCCATCGCCGGCATGGTGCTCAAACCCTGGGACCAGCGCAAAAAGACCGCCGCGCAGCTGCAGCCCGAGGTGCAGCGCGAACTCAACCGCATCGCCGGTGTGCGCGTGGTCGCGTTCCAGCCGCCGCCGCTGCCCGGCGCTTTCGGCCTGCCGGTACAGTTCGTGATCCAGACGACCGAGCCGTTCGAGCGCCTGAACGAAGTCGCCGACGCTTTCCTGCAGCAGGTGCAGAAGAGCGGCAGGTTCATTTTCGTCGACAAGGACCTGCGCTACGACCTGCCGCAGTCGGAGATTGTGATCGACCGCGAATTGGCGGCGCAGCTGGGGCTGAAGATGAGCGACATCGGCGATGCGCTGGGCTCGATGCTCGGCGGCGGCTACGTCAACTACTTCAGCCTTTACGGGCGCTCCTACAAAGTGATTCCGCAGGTGCAGCAGGTCGACCGCCTCAATGCCGCGCAACTATCCGGCTATTACCTGCGCACTGCCAGCGGCGGCATGGTGCCGCTGTCGACGATCGCGCACATCCGGACGGTCACCGTGCCGCAGTCGGTCAACCACTTCCAGCAACTGAACGCGGCGACCATTTCCGGCGTGCCTTTCCCCGGCGTGACGCAGGGGGAGGCGATCAGCTATTTGCGGAACCTCGCCGCGCGCACGCTGCCGCAGGGCTACAGCGTGGACTATGCCGGCCAATCGCGCCAGTTCGTGCAGGAGTCGAGCGCGCTGGTGGTGACCTTTTTCTTTGCGCTGATCATCATTTTCCTGGCGCTAGCGGCGCAGTTCGAGAGCTTCCGTGATCCGACGATCATCCTGGTGTCGGTGCCGATGTCGATTTGCGGCGCGCTGATCTTCATCAGCCTGGGCGTGGGCGGAGCGAGCCTGAACATCTACACCGAGGTGGGCCTGGTGACGCTGATCGGCTTGATCAGCAAGCACGGCATCCTGATCGTCGAATTCGCCAACAAGCTGCAACTGCAGGGGCTGTCCAAGCGCGAGGCGGTGGAGAAGGCCGCCGGTATCCGCCTGCGCCCGATCCTGATGACGACGGCGGCGATGGTGCTGGGTGTGCTGCCGCTGATCACCGCGAGCGGCGCCGGCGCGATCAGCCGCTTCGACATGGGCCTTGTGATCGCCACCGGGATCGCCATCGGCACGCTGTTCACGCTGTTCGTGGTGCCGGCGATGTACCTGCTGCTCGGCACCGCGCACCACCGCGAGCCTGCCATCGAGGCCGGCGCGCCGGCGCATTGATCCGCGTTTTTCGGCTGCCGCAGCGCGCGTCTATGCGGTGGCGCTCGCCGTCCTGCCGCTGTGCCGCCTGGCAAGCCATTCGCTGAAGCGGTCCATGTAGAGATAAATCACCGGCGTGATGTACAGCGTCAGGAACTGTGAGAACACCAGCCCGCCGACCACGGCGAGACCGAGCGATTGCCGACTTTGGCCGCTGGCGCCCAATCCCAGCGCAATCGGCAGCGTGCCCAGCAGCGCCGCCATGGTAGTCATCATGATCGGCCGGAAGCGCACCAGGCAGGCTTCGCATATGGCTTCCAAGGGCGGCTTGTTATGCGTGCGCCGCGCCTCGAGGGCGAAGTCGATCATCATGATGGCGTTTTTTTTCACGATGCCGACCAGCATGATGATGCCGACATAGGCGTAGATGTCCAACTCGCGGTGGAACAGGGCCAGCGTCACCAATGCCCCCAGCCCCGCGGTGGGCAGCCCGGAAAGAATGGTAAGCGGGTGGATATAGCTCTCGTACAGGATGCCGAGCACGACGTAGATCACGAACACCGCCATGGCGAGCAGGATGCCCATGCCGGCGATCGAGGACTGGAACGCCTGCGCGGTTCCCTGGAAGCTTCCGCTGAGCGTCTCGGGCACGCCCATGCTTGCCTGCGCCTTCTGTATCGCTGCGATGGCCGTCGACAGGGATACGCCCGGCGCGAGATTGAACGAAATCGTCACCGAGGGGACCTGCCCCTGGTGGTTGACGGTAAGCGGTGCTACCCCGTGCGCAATCTGCGTCACCGCGTCCAGCGGCACCAGCGCGCCGCTCGCGGATCGAATGTGCAGCAGGGACAGCGCCGCGGGATCGGCCTGGTACTGCGGCTCGACCTCCATCACCACCCCGTATTCGTTGGTCGGCGTATAGATGGTCGACACCTGGCGCTGGCCGTAGGCGGTATACAGCGCATCCTCGATTTGCGCCGGCGTGACGCCCAGCGCCGCTGCCTTGTTGCGGTTGATTCGCACCGAGATCTTGGGGTTGGCGATCTGCAGATCGCTGGTGACGTCCTGCAGTCCGGGGATGGAGCGCAGCTTGGCCTCGATCAGCGGCGCCCAGTGGAACAGTTCGCCGGTATCGGCTTCCTGCAGGGTGTACTGGTATTGGCTTTTGGTGAGCCGGCCGCCGATGCGGATCGCCGGGATATTCTGCAGGAACACTTTCATTCCCGTCACCGAAGTCAGTTTCGGCCGCAGTTCCTGGATGATCCGGTCGGCATCGGGCCGCTGATCGCGCGGCTTGAGCAGGATGAACATGCGGCCCAGGTTGAGCGTTTGGCTCGAACCGCTGGTGCCGATGAAGGACATGACCGAAGCGACATACGGGTTGGCGCGCACGATGGCCGCCGCTTGCCGCTGTTTCGCGGCCATCGCATCGAAAGAGATGTCCTCGGCCGCCTCGGTGAATGCGAACAGTTGTCCCGTGTCGTCGCTGGGCAGGAAGCCCTTGGGCATGGCGGCAAACATCCAGCCGGTCGCGACGATGAT
Organism: Burkholderiales bacterium; assembly: GCA_035530495.1. Lineage (GTDB taxonomy): Bacteria > Pseudomonadota > Gammaproteobacteria > Burkholderiales > SG8-39 > 2-12-FULL-64-23. The sequence goes on along the minus strand of DATKUQ010000026.1, from coordinate 166 downwards.
CAGCAGGAACACCAGCATGGTGAGGCGCCGGTGTCGCAGCACCCAGCGCAGGCTCAGGTCGTAGCCGTTTTTCCAGGCGTCGAAGAAGGCTTCGCTCATGCGGTACAGGCGGCCGTGCTCGGCGTGCTCCCACGGCGTCAGTATGCGCGAGCACAGCAGCGGCGTG
>DATKUQ010000025.1:0-5678 GCA_035530495.1 Burkholderiales bacterium | reverse complement strand
GGCGATCAGCACCAATACCGCCTCGGGCTCCTGAAAGCCGCAGAGGTAATAGAAATAGCTGTCGAAGCGGTACAGGTACTCGCTGTCGCGGTTGCGCGCGCGCTCGGGCGCGGTGGGCACGATGGCGATGCCGCTTTGCATCTGAGCGAGCAGGGCGGCGCGACGTTTGGCGTAAATCTGGGTATCGATCATAGGGGGCCGGCGTTCAGCTGGTCGGGCGTGGATTGAATCTAATTGTACAGTCTGGCGTACCTAGGCGCCTGCGCGCAACGCCATATCCAAGGCCCGCAGACGCTCGGCAGTGCCGATGTCGTGCCAGCGGCCGGAATAATGCTCGCCCGACACCCGGTCCGCCGCCATCGCCTTGCGCAGCAGCGGCGCGAGCGCAACCTTGGCGCCAGGCGGTATGCCGCCGAACAACCGCGGCGAATAGACACCGATGCCGCTGAAAGTGAGCAGGCGCTTGCCGGTTTCGCGCACACGCCCCGCCTCGAGTGCGAAGTCCCCGCGCGGATGCTGCGGCGGATTGTCGACCAGCACCAGATGCGCCAGGCGTTCGCGCAGATCCAGGCCGGCGAGCGTCGAATAATCGTAATCGCTGTAAATGTCGGCGTTGACTACCACAAATGGCTCCGCGCCCAGCAGGGGCAGGGCGCGGGCGATGCCGCCGGCAGTCTCCAGCGCTTCCGGCTCGGGCGAGTAGCGGATGGCCAGGCCGAAGCGCGAGCCGTCGCCGAGCGCGCCTTCGATCATCTCTCCAAGGTGGGCGTGATTGATCACGACCTCGCTGAAGCCGGACCGGGCCAGTTTCTCCAGCTGCCACTCGATCAACGGCTTGCCGCCCACGGCGAGCAGCGACTTCGGCACCGTGTCGGTGAGCGGGCGCATCCTTATGCCGCGTCCGGCGGCGAGAATCATCGCTTTCATGGAGACGCGTTTCCGCGCGCAGCCTGTCGGTTCTCGATCGCGTCGAGCAGATGCGCGAGCGGGGCGAGCGCCTTGTAGCGCGCGGTGACGGCGCGGATGTAGCCGATGAAGCGCGGCGCGTCCTCGATATAGCCGGGTTTGCCGTCGCGGTGCCGGATGCGCGCGAAAATGCCGAGGACCTTGAGATGCCTCTGCAGCCCCATCCATTCAAGATCGCGGTAGAAGTCGCCGAAGTCGGAACCGACCGGGAGCCCGGCGCGGCGCGCCTTGTCCCAGTAGCGCACGATCCAGTCGAGTGCGCGCTCCTCCTCCCAGCTGATGAACGCGTCGCGCAGCAGCGACGCCAGATCGTAGCTGACCGGGCCGTAGACCGCGTCCTGAAAATCGAGAATGCCCGGGTTGGGCGCGCAGAGCATGAGATTGCGCGGCATGTAATCGCGGTGCACATAGACCGCGGGCTGCGCCAGGTTGCTTGCCAGAATCAGGGCGAACATGCTCTCCAGCTGTTCGCGCTGCTGCGGCGAGAGCGCCAGGCCGAGATGCCGCGCCAGGTACCAGTCGGGAAAAAGGTCGAGTTCGCGCCGCAGCAGGGCCGCGTCGTACGGCGGAAGCACGCCGGGCCGGCTGGCGAGCTGCCACGCGATGAGTGCATCGGTGGCGTCGCGGAACAGCATGTCCGCGCCGGCGTTGTTCTGTTGCAGCGCTGAGAGATAGGTGGTGGCGCCGAGGTCGGTGAGCAGGAGAAAGCCCTGCTCCAGGTCCTGCGCCAGCACTGCCGGCGCGTTGAGGCCGGCTTGGCGCAGCAGCGCCGCGACCTGGATGAAAGGCCGGCAATCCTCTTGCTGCGGCGGCGCGTCCATGACGATGCGGCTCTCGCCGCGGTCGGCAAGGCTGAGGCGGAAATAGCGGCGAAAACTGGCGTCGGCGGACGCCGGTTCAATCTGCCATGTTTCTGCAGGGAAAATGCCGCCGAGCCAAGCCTCTAACGCGCGTGTCCGCTCCGAAGACTTCATTGCAAAATGAGAGGATGCCTCCCCTCAGCTTCCCCTGTCGTTGCCGTTGGAAAATTCATTTTGCAAGTGGTTCAAAGCCTCTGTAGCTAAGCGATTGTGCATACCCATCGAGGCGCCTCGCCTCGCGCTCCCCTAAACCAGGGGCCATATCGGCAATTTCGGCATGGCCACCAAGTGCTTTCCGATTGCCATTAGCGCGAAAGTGTGCGATTTTAGCATTCAAAAAACACACCTTTCCCTTTTTCCACTGTGAAGTCACCGATGCGCCAGTTCGCGCCCGTTTTGGCCCTCTTGTTCTGCATTGCGGCGGCACAGGCGCAGGAGCCGCAGCTTCAGCCGCCGGGGCGCACGCCGTCCGACAGGAGTGCGCCGGTCACGATCAGCGCCGACCGGATGGAGGGTTACGCCAATCAGGAGACCAGCGCCAGCGGCAACGCCGAACTGCACCAGGACGGCCTCAGCATCTATGCCGACCGGCTGCGCTATTTCCACGCCACCGACGAAGTGCAGGCGGAGGGCGGTGTGCGCCTCATCCGCGCCGGCGACCGTCTGAACGGCACCGGGCTGCGCCTGCGCATACACGACAACGTCGGGCAGGTCGACCACGCCGAATACGCGTTCGAGCGGCCCAGCCGCAGCGGTTTTGCACCGGTGACTTCGCGCGGCGCGGCCGATGTGATCAAGCTCGAAGGCAAGGACAAATACCATCTGAAGAATGCGACGCTGACGAGCTGCAAGCCGGGCGATAACGACTGGTACATACAGGCGGGCGAATTGGACGTGGACATGGCGCGCAACCTGGGGGAGGCGCGCAAGGCCAAGCTGGTGTTCAAGGACATGCCGATCGCCTACTTGCCCTGGGTGGACTTTCCGCTGAACAACGAGCGCAAGACCGGCTTCCTTCCGCCTACAATAGGCTACAGCGGCAAGAGCGGGATGGAAGCCAGCGTTCCGTTCTACGTCAACCTCGCGCCCAACCGCGATCTCACCCTCACGCCGCGCGAGCTTTCCAAGCGCGGGCTGCAACTGGCCGCGGATTTCCGCTATCTCGATCGCAACTACAACGGCGAGGCCCGGATCGAGGATCTGTCCAACGACCGCGTGGCAAACCGAAACCGCTACGCCGTTACCATCCAGCACAATCAGAAATTCAGCGACGAACTGAGCGGCACCCTGAATCTCAACAAGGTTTCCGACGACAATTATTTCCGCGATTTGGGGAGCAACATCAATATCACTTCGCAGACCGAGTTGCCGCGCGAAGGCGTTCTGAATTACCGCGGCGGCTGGTGGACAGCGACCGCGCGGGTGCAGCGCTTCCAGACCCTGCAGGACCCGTCCAGCCCGATAGTCCCGCCTTACGACCGGCTGCCGCAGCTCACGCTGAATGCGACGCGCCAGTACCTCGGCGGAGTGGATCTCAGCCTGGACAGCGAGTTCGTCGAATTCGATCGCGGCGGTTTTCCCGCCGCCGCCGCCGGCGCCAATACCAGCAGCAACACCATCGGCAGCCGTCTCACCTTCTATCCAAGCGTGAGCCTGCCGCTGATAGTGCCAGGCGCTTATCTCACGCCCAAGCTGGGATTTAGCGACACCAACTACCATCTTTCGGGCGCTCCGGCCGGCACGCCGAGCAAAATTCATCGGGCGCTGCCCATAGCCAGCCTGGACAGCGGCCTGACGTTCGAGCGCAATACCGATTTCAGGGGACAGCAATTCCGCCAGACCCTGGAGCCGCGCCTTTATTACCTGTACGTGCCTTACCGCAACCAGAGCAAGATTCCGTTGTTCGATACCGGCCTCGCCGATTTCAACTATGCGCAGATCTTCTCCGAGAATATTTTCAACGGCGGCGACCGCATTGTCGATGCCAACCAACTCACGCTCGCCGCGACTTCGCGCCTGCTGTCGCCAAGCAGCGGCCAGGAGGTGCTCAAGGCCACGGTCGGGCAGGTCTACTATTTCAAAGCTCAGCAGGTGACGCTGAACGATAACGTTACGCCGACGCGCGCCAACAACACCTCGGATTTACTGGCCGCCCTGAGCGGACACATTTCTCCTTACTGGACCCTGGACAGCGGCTTGCTGTATAACCAGCAGCGCAATTTTTTCGATCGCCTGAATCTGGGCGCACGCTTCCAGCCCGAGTTCGGCAAGACGCTCAACCTCGGCTACCGCTTCACCCGCGGGATCCTGAATCAGGTCGACGTTTCGGCGCAATGGCCGCTGGGCGGCGGCTGGCACGGCGTGGGCCGTTACAACTACTCGCTGCGCGCGAACCGGCTGGTCGAAAGTCTGGGTGGTTTCGAATATAATGCCGGCTGCTGGATCGGCCGGTTCGTGATGCAGCGCTTTGCCTCTTCCACCGGGTCATCGACTACCGCTGTGTTCGTGCAGCTGGAATTGAACGGTTTTTCGAGCATTGGGTCGAACCCGCTGCAGATGTTGAAACGCGAAATCCCGGGTTACAGCAGTCTCGACCAGACCCGTCCCTAGTCACAACCATTTGATTTTTACGAGTAACCTTCAGATGCGATTCTCATTTTCGGCGGCATTTGCGTGGCTTGCCGCTGCGGCCGTTCTTGCTTCCAGCAGCGCCTGGGCGCAGAAGGCCCGCAGCCCGGTGGTGCTGGTGGATCGCATAGCCGCCGTGGTCAATAACGACGTGATCACCAGCGGCGAGCTGGCGGAGCGGGTGAAAATGGTGACGCAGCAGCTGCGCCAGCAGGGCACGCCGCTGCCCGCGGCCAATCTGCTGCAAAAGCAGGTGCTGGAGCGCATGATCATGGATCGGCTGCAACTGCAGCTGGCCAAGGAGACCGGCTTGCGCGTGGACGATCTGCAACTGGATCGCACGGTCGAGAGGCTTGCCGAGCACAACAAGATGTCGCTGACCCAGTTCCGCCAGGCGATTGAGAGCGACGGAATCCCGTTCGACAAGTTCCGCGAGGAAATACGCAACGAGATTCTGCTGTCGCAGCTGCGCCAACGCGAGGTGGACGACCACATCGTCGTTACCGACAACGAGGTCGACTATTTCCTCAGTCAGCAGGCCAAGTCGCCGGAAGGGTCGACCGAGTACAAGCTGAGCCACATCGTGCTGCGGCTGCCCGAGCAGGCCAGTCCGGAACAGGTGAATCGGCAACGCGCCCGCGCCGAGGGGGTGCTCGCGCAGCTGCGCAAGGGCGCGGATTTTGCCAAGCTGGCCGTTGCCTTTTCGGACGCGCCGGACGCGCTGCAGGGCGGGGCCATGGGCTGGCACGCGCGCGACCGGCTGCCGGACCTGTACGCCAAGGCCCTCGACGGCATGAAGCCGGGTGAGGTGAGCGGCATCCTGCGCAGCCCGGCCGGATTCCATATACTCAAGCTGCTAGACCGGCGCGGCGGCGGTGGGCCGGTCCTGGTCGAGCAGACGCACGCGCGCCACATCCTGATAAAAACGAGCGAGATCGTGTCCGAGGCCGACGCCAAGCACAAGCTGGAGGTTTTGCGCGAACGCATTCTCCATGGCGCCGATTTCGGCGAACTCGCGAGGCTCAATTCCGACGATCCGTCCTCGGCCAACGGCGGCGATCTCGGCTGGATCTATCCCGGCGACACCGTGCCGGCATTCGAGCACGAGATGAACAGCCTCAAGGTGGGCGAGATCAGCCAGCCTTTCAAAACGCCTTTCGGCTGGCATATCGTGCAGGTGCTGGCGCGTCGCAAAGCTCCGGTATCGGGCGAACGCAAGCGCGC